>JAQCJS010000018.1 GCA_027592975.1 Chloroflexota bacterium | reverse complement strand
CCCCCGCCGCTGGCCCGGCGTGGTCGGGGTTGCGGCTACGCGGCGCGGTGCCACAGACGCGGGGTGTACCGCGGCACGCGCGTGGAGGGCGCGAGTCTCGGGAACGCGGACGGTGTGATCACCGTCGGCTGCTCGTCGAGCATCAGCACACCTCGTGCCCACTGGTGGAACAGGGTCATCCCCGCCGCACCGATGATCGTCCCAAGAACGATGGCAAACATCATGGTGGAACCCCCGTAGCCGCACATCCGAACGTGGGAGGCGTAGAACAGAACGTCCGTTCGCTCCCGTTCGATGAGACTAGAACAGCCGTACTACTTCGTCAATCCCCCCCAACTGCGCCGGGTTTGGGTAGGATGGAACCGTTCACACGCGTGCGACTGTAGAAAGCGGACTCCGCCGTGACCGCATCCCAACGGCTGACGGTGCCCGAACGCCACGCGCATGCCCGCGCCGCCACCGGCGTGTGTCAGGCGGTGCACCACCGGGAGGCCCGCATCACGCCCACCGTGCCGTGATGCCCTCCGGCCGCAGGCCCGGCCCTGGGCCCGCACCGCGTACCACCACACCGCTGATCGTCTGAACCAGGGACGCCTCCGTGCTACCAGCCGTGGTCTTCGCGCCGTTCGTCACTGCGCTCCTGATCCCGGGAGCGCAGGCGCTCGGCGTGCGCGCGCGGCGGCTCCCCGGGATCACGATGCTGGCGCTGTCGGCGGTTTCCTTCGCGTGGCTGCTCGCCCTGTGGCCGGCGTTGATGGACGGGCACGTCCCCGCGTGGTCGGCAACATGGGTGCCGGAGCTCGGCTGGACCACGGCGATCCGGTTGGACGGGCTTTCCCACCTCTTCGCGCTGCTGATCACCGGCGTGGGCGCGCTGGTCGCCTGGTACGGGCTGGGCTACCTGGGCGACGACGAGCGCTCCGCGCGCTTCTTCTTCGCGCTGCTCGCCTTCCAGGGCGGGATGCTGGTGGCGGTCACGGCGGACGACCTGATGCTGCTGTTCATCGGCTGGGAAGTCACAAGCATCGCCTCCTTCGCCCTGATCGGCTTCTCCCACGAGCGTCCGGAGGCGGTCCGCTCCGCTCAGCACGCGCTGCTGGTCACGGCGTCCGGCGGCCTGGCCATGCTCGCGGGCCTCGTACTGCTCACGGTGGCGCTGGACGCCGAGCGGATCTCCGAGGTGACGCGGGAGGCGGTGCTGGCGGCCGACCGGGCGCTGATGAGCGCGGCCCTGATCCTCATCGCGATCGGCGCGCTCACCAAGTCGGCACAGTTCCCGTTCCACGGCTGGCTCCCAGGGGCGATGTCCGCGCCCACCCCCGTCTCTGCGTACCTGCACTCCGCGACGATGGTGAAGCTGGGCGTCTACCTGGTCGCCCGGTTCCAGCCGGCGCTGGGCGGACTGCCGCTGTGGGGGGTGATCTTCCCGATCGCCGGCGGGATCACCTTGCTCCTGGGCGCCGTGCTTGCGGTGCGCGAGCGAGACCTGAAGCGCGTGCTGGCTTACAGCACCGTCTCCGCGCTCGGATCGATGATCCTGCTCGCCGGGCTGGGCACCGGCACGGCGATGGCGGCGCTGGTCGTGACGGTGATCGCGCACGCCTGCTACAAGGCGGCGCTGTTCATGGTCGCCGGGACGATCGACCACGAGACCGGGACGCGCGACCGTCTGCTGCTGGGCGGCCTGCGCGGGCCGATGCCCCTGCTCGGCATCGCGAGCATCGTCGCCGCGATCTCGATGGCCGGGCTGCCGCCCGCGATGGGGTTCCTCTCGAAGGAGAAGCAACTCATCACCGCGTTCGGCGCCCCGGACGGGTGGCTGGTGGTGGCCGCGATCGCCTCGGCCGGAGCGCTGACGCTGGTCGCCGCGTTCGCCGCGGGCGTCGCACCGTTCCTCGGCGCGGCGACGAAGACGCCGAAGCACGCGCACGAGGCGCCGCCCGCGCTGTGGGTTCCGCCGTTCCTCCTCGCCATCCTCGGTCTCGTGCTCGGCTTCGCTGCTCCCGGGCTGCTGGGGCACGCGCTGGAGCCGGCCGTCGCCGCCGCTGCCGGCCGACCGTACGAGGTGCACCTGGCGCTGTGGGAGGGGTGGAACCGGGTGCTCGCAGTAAGCGCAGTGGTGATCGCGGGCGGCGGCCTGCTGGCGGTCGCGCACCGGCGGATGCCGGGCGTCCCGTGGCTCCCGCTCCGTTCGGACGTGGCGATGGACGCGATCCAGGACGGGATCCTCGCGGGCGCTGGCACGCTGACCCGTCTCAGCCAGCACGGCAACCTGCCGCTCTACATCGCCACCACGATGGTGATCGCGGTGCTGCCCCTGGCGTACCTGGGGGGCGTGTCCGTGGGCGCGCCGTCGTTCTCCCCGACGCCGGGGATCCTGGGAGTGGTCAGCGCTGCCGTGATCGTCGTCGGGTCGATCGCAGCCACCACCTCGCGGACGAGGTTCCGCGCGATCGCCGCGCTGGGGGCGGCCCGATGAACGTGTTCACGTGGAACGTGCTGCTGGCGCTCGCATGGATGGCCATGACCGGAACCGTGACGCCCGGGAACCTCGTGCTCGGCTGGATCATCGGCTTCCTGGCGCTGATGTTCACGCGGCGCGTGCCGGGGCTCCCCCACTACACCCGCCGCGGCACGGCGATCGTTGCGCTGTTGGCGTACACGCTGATGGAGATCGTCCTTGCGAACCTGCGCGTGACGCGCGATCTGATCTGGCCGAAGAACATCCGCCCCGCCCTCATCAGCTTCGAGACGCGCGCGGAGGGCGACCTGGAGCTGACGCTGCTGGCGGCGCTGGTGACGATCACGCCGGGGACCACGGTGGTGGACGTCTCCGCAGACGAGCGGCGCTTCCTGGTTCACTACACCAACCTCCCCACCGGCGGCCCGGATGCCGCGCGCGCCGAGATCCGCGACGGCTTCGAGCGGCGCGTGCTGGAGGTGCTGCGGTGATCGAGGCGATCTCGGACGGGCTCCAGTTCGTGACGCAGGGCGTGCTGGCCGTGGCTGTGGCCACGGTGCTCTGGGTGCTCCTCCGCGGCCACCGGCTGCTGGATCGCGTGGTGGCGCTGGAGGTGCTCTCCGCACTGACGGTGGCGATCGCGGCGATGGTGCCACTGGTAACTCGCGTGACGGTGACCATCGACATCGCGCTGGCGATCGCGCTCATCTCGTTCACGGGGACGGTGGCGTTCGCCTCGTTCGTGGAAAGCAGGCGCGAGGATGCTTGAGCTCATCGGCTCCGCGTTCGCGCTGATCGGCGCGCTGTTCCTGCTGGTGGCTACGCTGGCGCTAGTCCGGATGCCGGATATCTGTACGGTCGGCTCTCCGCCACCTCCAAGGCGGTGACGCTGGGCGCCTCGCTCGTCCTGGCCGGGGCCGCGCTCGCGACGCAGGACGCCGGCGTGGGGGCACGCGTGCTGGCTGGGATCGCGTTCCTCTTCCTCACCTCGCCCATCACCGCCCACGTGATCGCCCGCGCCGGGTGGCGCACGCTGGTGGAGCCGGTGGTGTGGCACCAGGACGAGTTCGAGACCGAGCCGGAGGCGCGCCGGATCGCCCGGGAGGCAGGGGCGAACCGCCCCGGCCTGGATCAGTAGCGCCCGCCCGCTCGACGCGCGACCACCGCGCCGAATATCATCGGTGTCCGGCCTGGAGGGGTCGCATAGTGGTCTAGTGCGGGCGCCTGCTAAGCGCTTGTCTCGGGTTCTCTGGGACCGAGGGTTCGAATCCCTCCCCCTCCGCCACCGAACCCCCTCGATCCGCCCAGCGAGCGGATACGCATCGAGGGACGCTCCGACCCGGAGAGCGACGAAAGCGAGCCGACCGTGCCGACCTACCACGTCTGGACGCTGGGCTGCCAGATGAACCAGGCGGACTCGCTCAAGCTCGCCGCCGGCCTCGAGCAGATCGGGTATCGCGCCGTCGATGACGACGTGGACGCCGACCTGGTCGTCATCAACACCTGCTCCGTCCGCCAGCACGCCGAGGATCGCGCGTACTCGCGCATGGGCGTGCTGCGCAAACGCCGTAACCAGGGCAAGCAGTTCAAGATCGCCGTGATGGGATGCATGGTCGGCCCGAAGACGGACGACCTCCGCAAGCGCTTCCCCTACGTGGACGTTTGGGCGCGACCGCAGGAGTTCGATGGCATCCTGCAGGTCGCGGGCGACTCCCGCGACCTCTCGGCCGGCGAGCTGGGCACGCTCCTCGACGGTGCGGCCTTCAAGATGGCGCCCGGCACCTACGGGCTGCCGAAGGGCCCGACCGCGTACGTGCCCGTGATCCACGGCTGCGACAAGTTCTGCACCTACTGCATCGTCCCGCTCCGACGTGGCCGCGAGGACTCCCGCCCCGCGGACGACATTCTGGACGAGGTGCGCTTCCTCGCCGCCCACGGCGTGCGCGAGGTGACCCTGCTCGGGCAGACGGTCGAGGCGTACGGGCACGACCTGGAGCCGGACGCGCACGGCCGGTACGCCGAGACGGGCGGACGCCCCGACCTCGCGACGCTGTTCGCGGGCATCGACGCGATCGAGGGGATCGCGCGCGTGCGCTTCCTCACCTCCTACCCGAAGGACATGACCGACCGCATCATCGACGCTGTCGCCGACCAGCCGAAGGTCTGCGAGCACTTCAACATCCCGGTGCAGTCCGGCTCGGAGTCGATGCTCGCACGCATGCGCCGCGGCTACACCGTCGCGGACTTCGAGGATCGCGTGGCGCGCATCCGCTCGCGCATGCCGGACGCCGCGATCGTGACGGACGTGATCGTGGGCTGCCCCGGCGAGACGGAGGCGGAGTTCGCGGACACCGTCGCGCTGCTGGAGCGGACGGAGTTCGGCATCATCCACGTCGCCGCATACTCCCCGCGCCCCGGCACCTACGCCGAGCGCAACCTGCCGGACGACGTCCCCGCCGCGGTGAAGAAGGAGCGACTGCACATCGTGGAGGCGATCCACGCCGCCTCGTCGGAGCGCATCAACCAGCGCCTCCTCGGCCGCGAGGTGGAGGTGCTGGTGGAGCAGAACGAGAACGGCCGCGCGACCGGCCGCACGCGGCAGGGCCAGCTGGTCCACTTCGACGTGACCGCGTTCCGGGGTGCCGCGCAGGGGCGCACGCTGGGAGAGTTGGTGCGCGTGGAGATCGCGCAGGTGACGCCGTGGTCGCTGCAGGGGCACGTCGCGGGCACCCTCACGCTCGCCGTGCTGTAGGCGCACCACCATGGGCGCCTCCCCGGTCGTCGCCACGATCGTCGTCATCCTCGCGATCGTGGAGGCGCGCCTGCAGGTGCTGCTGATCCACCGCTCCGCCGGGCACGAGGAAGACCGCTGGGCGCTCCCCGGCGGCCTCTGGGACGGCAGCGAGTCGCTGGAGCAGAGCGCACAGCGCAAGCTGGTGCAGGAGACCGGCGCGTCCGACCTCTACCTGGAGCAGCTGTTCACGCTCTCCGGCCTGGACGCCGCGCAGCCCTCGCTCGCAGTCGCGTACTTCGCGCTGATCGAGGCGTCGAAGGTGCGGCTGCGCGAGGAGGAGGCGTGGCGTCCGGCGTGGTTCCCGGTGGAGGATCTGCCGCCGCTCGCGTTCAACAACAACCAGGTGATCGAGCAGGCGGTCGCGCGCGTCGGCGCAAAGCTGGACTACACGAACATCGCCTACGGCTTGCTCCCCGACCTCTTCACGATCCGCGAGCTGCAGGCCACCTACGAGGCGATCCTGCGCCGCCCGCTGGACCGCCGGAACTTCCGCAAGCGCATGATCTCGACGGGCATCATCGAAGCCACCGACGAGGTCCGCCGCCGCGGCGCCCACCGCCCGGCGCAGCTCTTCCGCTTCACCTCGAAGCTTCCGGTGGTGCTGTAGGGGCTAGGCGAGTACGCGGATCGGCAGACCGCTGTCGTGAATCAGGCTAGCGACCGTCGGTGCGAACGGGACATCGTCCAGATCAACGCCATCGCTGACGCCGAGGAACTCGACTCCGACGACGGCACCGTCCTCGGAGTAGTCGATGATGCGGGAGTCGTCGAGCATCGACTGACGAGCGGAAGCGCCGTCGCGAAGCCGAACGTAGAGGACGTCAACCTCAGCATCATAGGTCACCGGCGAGGTGTTGCCATCCATCGCTAGTCCTCCCAGGCCACGGTCTTCACGAACGGCGGGGACGAGTCACGCTCCACGTACACGCGGAGGTTCCGCCCGTTCCACTGACCAATATAGATGATCGCCGGCCGCGATCCGCGGCGCGGGCCGGCCGGGCGCGCGGTGTGGTAGTGCGCCAGCACGAAGTCGACTGCTTCCTCGGGAATCCCTCGCTGGTCCATTCGCGCACGGACGTACGGAATGAGTTCGCGGCGCCGGGGCGGTTGATCCTGTGTCATTCAAACCCGTCCACGGCCGCTGCGATGATGCGGCCCGCGGCGCATCCTATCCCTCCTCTGTGGGGGCAACCTCGAGGACGACCGCCGAGTGGTCGGTGATCCCGGTGAGCCTCGGACGGTGCGCGACGGCGGCGGATCGGACGCGCGACGCTAGGTCGGATGACACGAGGGCGTGGTCGAGGGTGAACCCGTTCCCCACGTGGCTGAACCACGTGAACTCCGGCGGGATTCCGGCGACCCTGCGCACCGGATCGACCCAGCCTCCCCGCAGCAGCGCCTCGTACCGGTCCTCGGCGAAGTAGCGGACGCGCGACTGACGCTCGTCGGCCGCGCCGGTGTTGAAGTCGCCGATCAGGATCGAGGGGCGGCCCCGGAGCGAGTCGATCGCTCCGGCGAGATGGGCGTCCCAGAACTCGACCTTGAGCCGGTTCAACGGGAGATACAGCCCCAGCAGGGAGATGCCGCCCACGCACAGCGAGACCATGCGGTGGTGCGGCGCACTCAGTGGCTCGTGCTCAGTCGGACGGCGGCTCACGACCACAACGCTGTTGGTGCGCGCAGGAGGGTCGCTGTGCGTGACGTGCTGGTAGCCCGCGTGCGCCAACGACGAGAGCAGGAGGGCCCCGGAGGCCCCGGCTCGGTACTCCGTGAGCACCGCGAGATCCGCGTCGAACCCCACGATGGCATCGGCCAGCGCCGGGACTCGGGAGCCGCCTCCGGCGCGGACGTTCAGCGTCAGAATTCGCACGGGACGCCCGGCCCTTCGTCGGCACATCGCAGTTCCGAGGCATTCTGTCACGCGCGGAGATCCCTCATTGACCCCCTCGCGGACTAAGCGTACGCTCTACGCATAGTGAGTTAGCGTACTGAGTACGCAAAGTGCATGAATCGGACGGCCCGAGGATCGCGCGGCGTGCGAGGCCCACCGGGGCGCAGACGCGAGACCCAACGGAAGACCCGAGAGTCGAGGCGCCTCGATGACTTCTCCTGCGGCCTCCCGGCCGAACCCGTACTTCCCCATCGGACAGCTTCAGTGCGAGACCGACAGCGGCATCGACACCATCCCGCTCGCGCTCGAGCAGTCGTTCCCCTCGTGGCAGACCACGATCCCGGAGCGCTACCGCGGCATGACCGCGGACGAGTTGACGCGCCGCATCCGCAGCGCGCGCGCGACGCTGGGCGACCGCGTCGTCGTGCTGGGCCACCACTACCAGCGCGAGGACATCATCCAGTTCGCCGACGATCGAGGTGACTCGTTCGCCCTCGCGCAGTACGCGGCCTCGCATCCGGAAGCGCCGTACATCGTCTTCTGTGGCGTGCACTTCATGGCGGAGGCGGCGGACATCCTGGCGGCGCCGCACCAGCAGGTGATCCTGCCGAACATGGAGGCGGGCTGCTCCATGGCGGACATGGCGGCGGAGCCGGACGTGCTGCAGGCGTGGCGGGAGCTGGGCGAGCTGTACGGCGGCACGGACGACACCATCCCCGTGACGTACATGAACAGCGCGGCGAGCCTGAAGGCGTTCTGCGGCGCGAACGGCGGCGTGGTGTGCACCTCGTCCAACGCGACGAAGGTGCTGGAGTGGGCGTTCACGCAGGGCAAGCGCGTGTTCTTCTTCCCGGACCAGCACCTGGGCCGCAACACCGGCGCGGCGATGGGCATCCCGCTGGACGAGATGGTGCTGTGGAACTGGCGCGTGCCGGCGGGGAACCTGGGCGGCGCGTCCGATGAGGCGCTGCATCGCGCGCGCATCATCCTGTGGCAGGGCCACTGCTCCGTGCACCAGCGCTTCAGCCTGACGCAGATCGAGGACGCCCGCGCGAAGTACGCCGCCCTCGGCCAGAGCGTGCAGATCGTCGTGCACCCGGAGTGCCGGTACGACGTGGTCCAGGCGGCGGACGCCAACGGCTCCACGGCGTACATCGCGAAGTACGTGGCGGAGGCGGCGCTCGGCTCGGTGATTGGCATCGGCACGGAGATCAACCTCGTCGCGCGGCTGGCGAAGGAGCACCCGGACAAGACCGTGTTCTGCCTCGACCCGGTCGTGTGCCCGTGCAGCACGATGTACCGCGTGCACCCGGCCTACCTCGCGTGGGTGATGGAGGAGTTGCTGGACGGCCGCGTGGTGAACCGCATCGAGGTACCGGAGCACCACCGCGCCCCCGCGCGCGTCGCCCTCGAGCGCATGCTCGCGCTGAAGTAGTCGAGAAGCACACGACACCCAGGAGATCGGCTTGCTCATGTCGCTGACACCCCCCGCGACCTCCCGGGGCGCGGGCCGGGTACTCCCGGCATGAGCGCGCACGAAGCGGACGGCTCGTACGACCTCGTCGTCGTCGGGTCCGGGATCGCGGGGCTGTACGCGGCGCTCCAGGCGCGCGAGCACGGCGCGAGTGTCCTCGTCGTCACCAAGGGGTCGATGGAGGAGGCAAGCACGCGCTATGCGCAGGGCGGCATCGCCGCCGCCGTGGGCGAGGGCGACTCGCCCGACGATCACTTGCGCGACACGATCGAGGCGGGCGCGGAGCTGGTGGACGAGGCCGCCGCGCGCATCCTCGTCTTCGAGGCGGCCGACCGCATCGCCGACCTTGTGCGCTACGGCGTGCGCTTCGACAGCACGAACGGCGAAGTGGCGCTGGGGCGCGAGGCGGCACACTCGGCGGCGCGCATCATCCACGCCGGCGGCGATGCGACAGGCCTCGAGATCGAACTGTCGCTCTCCGCGCTCGCGCGGCGCGAGGTCACGATCCTCGAACACACCTTCGCCACCCGGATCGTCGTCGAGGGCGCGCGCGCGGTGGGCATCGAGACGCTCGATGGCACGACGGGCGCGCGCGCGCGCTTCAAGGCGGGCAACGTGATCCTCGCGACCGGGGGCGCGGGGCAGATGTACCGCACGACCACGAACCCCGTCGTCTCCACCGGCGACGGCGTCACGCTCGCCTACGAGTGCGGTGCCGAGGTCATGGACATGGAGTTCACGCAGTTCCACCCGACCGCCCTCGTCCTGCCGGGCCGCCCCGTCTTCCTGATCTCCGAGGCCGTGCGCGGCGAGGGCGCGCTGCTCTTCAGCACGAACGGCGAGCGCTTCATGCCCGCGGTGCACGAGCTGGCCGAGCTGGCACCTCGCGACGTCGTGGCGCGCGCGACGTACGCCGAGATGGCACGCACGGGCAGCGACCACGTCCTCCTCGACATCACCGCGAAGGACGGCGCGTGGCTGGCAGCGCGCTTCCCGCAGATCTACGCGCAATGCCTCGATGCCGGCCTCGACATGGCGAAGGATCGCATCCCCGTCTCGCCCGCCGCGCACTACACGATGGGTGGCGTGCGCACGAACACCTGGGGCGAGACGACGATCGCCGGGCTGTTCGCGGTCGGCGAGACCGCGTGCACCGGCGTCCACGGCGCGAACCGCCTCGCCAGCAACTCGCTGCTGGAAACGGTCGTGTTCGCGAAGCGCACCGTGGAGCGCCTGTTCGAACCCGGCACATACGAGGCACCCCCCGCGCGCTCCGAGGGCGCACTGTCACTGCTCCCGGCCGCCGGGAACCACAGCGCCCCCACGGCCGAGCAGGTGCGCGATCTCATGTGGGATCGCTTGGGCATCGTGCGGACCGGCCCCGGCCTGCGCGCCGCCGCGATCCAGCTCGCGCAGTGGATGGCGTGGCTGCCCGAGGCCCACGACCGCGCCTCGCACGACCTGCACGCGATCCTCGTCTGCGCGAGACTGGCGACGGAGGCCGCGCTGCGGCGCGAGGAGTCGCGCGGCGCACACTACCGCGAGGACTTCCCGGAGACGTCCGAGGCGTGGCGTCGCCACCTGGTCTTCCGGATGACGAACATCGCCGCGAACACTGAGCATGATCCCGCTGGCGGCGAGAAGGAGCGATGGCGTGAGCACGCAGGCTAGTCAGCAGGGGACGCACGTCCTCCCCTCCGGCCACCCGGCCGCGAGCATCATCGCGGAGATCGTCGCCGGCGCGCTGGTTGAGGATCGCGCGGCGTTCGATGTGACGACGCAGGCGACGA
>JAQCJS010000017.1 GCA_027592975.1 Chloroflexota bacterium | reverse complement strand
TCGGCGCGCGTGCTCGATCCGCCGAGCCGCGCGCCGGGTATACTGCGGTACGTCGTGAACGACCCTCGGGCGGGGACACCTGAGGACGCGCTGATGCCCGCTGCTGCTAGGCCGCGCCGCGGCAAGACCGAGCCTGAGCCCCTGCCGGTGATCGAGGCGGCCGCGCAGAGCGTGCTCGCCACGTACCTCGCGTATCTCAGCGACGTCCGGCGGCGCTCCGAGTACACGATCCGCAACTACCGCACCGACCTCGAGGACTACCTGCGCTTTCTCGCGCCGAAAGGGATCGCGTTCGACGCGGCCGGCCGGTCGGATGGGCGCGCGTACCTGTCGCGGCTCGCGGACACGCACCTCGCCGAGGGGTCGATCAGGCGGCGGGCCACGACGATCCGCGGCTTCTACGGCTGGCTGGACGCGAACGGCATCGAACTGCGCGCCCGTCCGGGCGACTCCATGCTGCGGATGCGCTACCCGAAGAAGGGCCGCCGCCTGCCCCACTTCCTCGATGTCGAGGAGGCGCGGCGGCTGGTCGACGCGCCGGACCTCGACACCGTCGGGGGGCTGCGGGACCACGCGATCCTCGAACTGCTGTGGGGGGCGGGGCTGCGCGTGTCCGAGGTGAGCAACCTGGACGTGCGCGATCTGGACCTGACCAACCTGCAGGCGCGCGTCATCGGCAAGGGCGACAAGACGCGCATCTGCCTCTACGGCGAGCCGGCGCGCGCCTCGATCCGCGCGTACCTGCAGGACGCCCGCCCGCACCTCGCCACGGGCGCGCAGGCGGCGCTCTTCCTCAACCGCGCGGGAGGACGCCTGACGGCGCGCTCGATTCAGACGATCGTCCGCAACGCGGGGATGCAGGCGGCGCTTCGCCAGGGCGTGCACCCGCACCTGCTCCGCCACTCCTTCGCCACCCACATGATCGAGGGCGGCGCGGATCTGCGCGTCGTGCAGCACCTCCTGGGACACTCCTCGCCCGACACGACGCAGATCTACACCACGGTCGCACACCGGCGACAGGCCGCCTTCGTGGGGGACGCACTGGAGCGCGCCCGCACCGTGGAGCACCGCCGGAGGAGTGTCGAATAGCCCGGCTGACCGGGACGGCGCCCGTCCGGTACCATCGGGACAGACGCCCGCTGGAACCTCTGGAGGCCTCACATGCGCGTGCTCGTGCTCAACGGACCGAACCTCAACCTCCTCGGCATGCGCGAGCCGGAGGTGTACGGCCGCGAGACGCTCGCCGACATTGAGGTGCTGGTGCGCAACCGCGCGGAGGCGCTGGGCATGGAGGTGGAGTTCGCCCAGAGCAACCACGAGGGCGAACTGGTGGACATCATCCAGGCGCACCGCGGCTGGGACGGCATGATCCTCAACGCGGGTGCGTACACCCACACCTCCGTCGCCATCCCGGACGCGATCAGCGGCGTGCAGATCCCCACCGTAGAAGTGCACCTCTCCAACGTGTTCAAGCGCGAGGAGTTCCGGCACCACTCCTACATCTCTCCCGTCGCGTGGGGCTGCATCGTCGGCTTCGGCTGGCGGGGCTACCTCGCGGCGATCGATCTGCTCTACGGCCGGCTGTCCGAGGAGGGCAACGGCGCGTGACGGACGCCTCCGTGACCGCCGCGCGCATCGAGCGCCTTCGCGCGCGCTTCGAGGCGCTCGCCCCCGGCGGCATCCACGCGCTGCTCGTCACCACGCCCTCCAACCGGCGGTGGATCAGCGGCTTCACCGGCAGCGCCGGGGTCGCCCTGCTCATGCGCGACGAGGCGCGCTTCGCGACGGACTCGCGCTACTGGGAGCAGGTGGGACGCGAGTGCCCGGGGTACGCGCTGGTGCGCGTCGCCGGTGCGAACACCGGCGTGACGCCCGCCATCCTCGAAGGACTGGGTGGTGTGCGTGTCGGCTTCGAGCCGGCGCACATGACCGTGGCTACGCTGGAAGCGTGGACGCGCGCGATCGGCGAGCTCCCCGCCTCGTCCCATCCGACGCTGGTTCCCGCTCCCCGCGCTATCGAGGATCTGCGCATGCTGAAGGAGCCGGGCGAGCTGGATGCGCTCACACGCGCCGTGTACCTGGGCGACGCGGCCTTCCTGCACGCCGCCGAGCGCGCCGAGCCCGGCATGACGGAGCGGCAGGTGGCGTGGCTGGTGCAGGAGTACGCCCTGCAGCACGGCGCGGAAGATCTATCGTTCGCCACGATCATCGCGGGGGGCGCGCACGGATCGCTCCCGCACTGGCGCGCCTCGGATGCACCACTGGAGGCCGGTATCGGGGTCGTGATGGACCTCGGCGTGGTGGTGGATGGCTATTGCTCCGACCTGACGCGTACCATCTTCCTGGGCGAGCCGGACAAGCGCTTTGCGCGCGTGTATGACATCGTACTCACCGCACAGACCATGGCGGAGGAACGCATCGAGGCCGGGATGACCGGCGCGCAGGCGCACGCGATCGCCGCGGAGGTGATCGCGCGAGCTGGGCACGCGGAGCATTTCGGTCACGGCCTCGGCCACGGCGTCGGCCTTGAGATTCACGAGGATCCACGCCTCGCACCGGCGTCGGAGCACGTGCTCGCAGACGGGCACGTGGTGACGGTGGAGCCCGGCATCTACATCCCCGGATGGGGTGGGGTACGCATTGAAGACCAGTGCGTGATGGAAGGTGGACGCCTGCGTCCGATCTCCACCGCGCCGAAGCTCGATTTGCAGTTCGTTCGCTAAGGAGCCACCTGTGATCTCTACCTCGGAAATGAAGAAGGGTGCCTCGGTCGAGATCGATGGCGGCCTGTACCGCATCGAGGAAGTCCAGCACGTCAAGACGAAGAAGTCAGCCGTCTATCACGTGAAGCTGCGCGACCTGCGTGCCGGGCACATTACCGAGCGCTCCTTCAACGCCGGCGAGAAGCTGCCGCTCGCGCGCGTCGAGCGCCGCCGCATGCAGTACCTGTTCGGCGACGCTGACAACCACACGATGATGAACTCCGAGACCTTCGAGCAGATCATGGTGCCGACCCGCATCCTGGAGGACGCACTCCCGTACATGAGGGAGAGCGACGAGGTGCAGGTGGTGCTCTACGGCGACGAGGCGCTCGGCGTGGAGCTGCCGGCTGCCGTCGAGTTGACGATCGCCTCGTCCGACCCGGGTGTGAAGGGCGACACCGCGACGGGCGCGACGAAGCCCGCGACCATGGAGACCGGCCTGGTGGTGAACGTGCCGCTGTTCATGAACCCCGGCGACACGATCAAAGTCTCCACCTCGGACGGCCGCTACCTGGAGCGCA
Source organism: Chloroflexota bacterium (assembly GCA_027592975.1). The sequence continues at coordinate 7,156 of JAQCJS010000017.1, read as the reverse complement.
CGAAGACCGCGTAACGCCGGCTCCGGCGCGCCTCGGTCGAGGTGCGCACGAAGGCTGCGAGGCCTGAGTAGGACGGCCCACCCCTGCCCCTCCCTGCGCGGGAGGGGTTCTGAAGGAAGATCGTGGGGACGACGTCCCCACACCCCTGCAGAGTCGGAGCGGCGTCGCCATGGCAACCGAGGTCCGTCCCGTCTGGCAGGTGGTGCGCTACCTGCGCGAGCTGGTCGCGCATGACCAACTGCTTGCCGACCTCTGGGTGGGCGGCGAGGTCACCAACCTGACCGCGGCCTCCTCCGGTCACATGTACTTCACGCTGAAGGATCAGGGCGGGCAACTCCGCTGCGTCTTCTTTCGCAGCCAGAACGTGAGCCAGCGCGCGCTGGTGAAGAACGGCACATCTCTGATCGCGCACGGCGCCGTGACGGTCTACGTGGAGCGCGGCGACGTGCAGCTGATGGTGGACTTCGTGCAGCCCGCCGGAGTCGGCGCGCAGCAGGCGGAGTTCGAACGCCGCAAGGCGCGCTTCGAGGCCGAGGGCCTGTTCGACCCTGCTCGGAAGCGCGCGCTGCCACGCTTCCCTCGGCGCATCGGCGTGGTGACCAGCGCGCGCGGCGCGGCCTTCCATGACATCCAGACGGTGCTGGAGCGGCGCTGGCCGCTCGCCACGATCGTGTTCCGGCCCGCCGTGGTGCAGGGCGACGAGGCCGCCGTGTCGGTCGCGGAGGCGGTGCGCGACATCGCGCCGCTGGGCGCGGACTCGGAGCGCTGGCCGGATGTGCTGATCGTCGGGCGTGGCGGCGGCGCGAACGACGACCTCTCCGCGTTCAACGAGGAGTCGGTGGTCCGCGCGATCTTCGGCTGCCCGATCCCGGTGGTCTCCGCTGTGGGCCACGAGACGGATGTCACGCTCGCCGACCTGGTCGCGGACGTGCGTGCGCCCACACCGTCCGCGGCGGCGGAGATGGTCGCTCCCGACCGCCCCGACATCGCACGGCGGATCGATGCCGTGCGCGCGCGGCAGGACGTGCGCATCACGCGCGCGGTTGCCTCGGCGCGGGAGTCCGTCGACCGGACGGCGCAGATCATGGCGCGACGGCTGCCGGACACCGCCCCCCTACACCGCCGCGTGGCGCTGCACGCCGATGCGCTGCGGCACTACCTGCTGCGCACCACGTCCGAGGCGCGCGAGCGCATCGCCGGGACGGCGCACCGGCTGCAGGCGCTGTCACCGAGCGCCACGCTCGACCGGGGCTACGCCCTGGTCTCCCGCGCGGACGGCACACCGGTGCCGCGCGCGGACACCGTGACGCCGGGCGATCCGATCGAGGTGCGCTGGAGCGACGGTAGCCACACGGCGCGTGTAGAGTCGAAACCATGACCGAACGACGTGCTTCCTCGGATCCCGCGACCGACGCGCAGCCGATGCTCGACCTCCAGCCTGAGGCGGACGAGGGGTTCGAGTCGCTCTACGCGCGCCTGGAGGCCGTCTCGCAGCAGCTCGAGGCGGGCGGGTTGACGCTGGAGCAGTCGCTCGCGCTGTACGAGGAGGGAATGCGGCTCGCGCAGCGCTGCCAGGCGCTCCTCAGCACCGTCGAGCAGCGCATCGAGACGCTCCGCCAGGGCGCGGGCGGCGCGTGAAGGCGACGCCGCGATGACCCTCCGGGTGGGCTGGTACACCACGGCGCGCGGTGCCGGATCGCGCGGCATGTTCCTCGCCGTGCGGAACGCGATCGATTCCGGGACGCTGGACGCCAGATTCGCGCACATCTTCTGCAACCGGGCGCAGGGTGAGGACGTCGCAACCGACCAGTTCTTCGGCCTGGTGCACGACACCGGCGCGCCGCTGGTCACGCTGTCCTCCGTGCGCTTCCGCCGCGAGCATGGGGGCGAGCGCTCCAAGCCGAACGAGGCGCTCCCCGAGTGGCGCGAGGCCTTCGATCACGAAATCGCGCGCCTCGTCGACCCGCACGCCGCGCAGGTGGGCGTGCTGGCGGGCTACATGCTGATCTTCACGCCCCGCTTCGTCACCACACACCCGATCCTGAACCTGCACCCGGCGCTGCCAAAGGGCCCCGCTGGCACCTGGCGCGAGGTGATCCGCCACCTGATCCGCACCGGCGCGGACGAGAGCGGCGCGATGATCCACCTCGCCATCCCGGAGGTGGACGCCGGCCCCGTCGCGGCGTTCTGCCGCTACTCGATCCGCGGTGGCGACTACGACGCGCTGTGGGACGCGATCGGCGACCCCGCCGCGCTGGACGACAACACGATCGACACGAGCGCGCTGGCCTCCATGATGCGGGGGGCGCAGATGGCGCATGAAGCGCCGTTGCTGGTGTCCGCGCTGCAAGCGTTCGCGGACGGGCGCATGCTCGCACTCCCCGGCCGCATCCTTGACGCGCAGGGCGGCGACGCGCCGCCGCTGGATCTCACCGCGGACGTGGCAGCGCGCCGCGCGCGAGGCGAATGAGCGCACGTTGCCCCGTTGCGGATCGGTTCCCGCCCCTCGCGCGGTAGCGCGCCGCGCAACCCTTCCTGTACGCTGTCGCGACCTGTCCACACCGGAGTGAATCGATGACCGTCCTGCATCCCGTCCGCGTTGGCTCGGCGCTCCCCGCGACGCGTGTGGAGCAGATCCGCGATGCCGTGGTGCGTCGCGCCGTCCCGATCATCGCGGGCTCCGCTGCCGCCCTCGTCGCCACGCTGGCGGCAGAGCGCGCCATGCGCGAGATCGCGATGAGCGCCGCGGAGCACCTGGGCGCGACTGCCGCCCCGCGCGGGCCGGAGGGGATCATCCGCACGGTGGTGACCGAGGTCACCGTGGTCGAGCGGATCCGTCGCCGCGCGTAGCGCGACTCCACCGTGCCAGCAGAACGTCTCCAGAAACTCCTTGCACGATCCGGCTTCGGCAGCCGGCGCAGCGCCGAGTTGGTGATCTCCGCCGGGCGCGTCACCGTGGACGGCGTCCTCGCCGCGTTGGGCACGCGCGCCGACCCCGACACCCAGCGCGTCGAGGTGGATGGGGAGCGCATCCGGATGGAGCCGGAGGACGTCACGATCGTCCTCAACAAGCCCACCGGCATTGTGGTCACCGCCGTGGACGACCGCGGGCGGCAGACCGTCTTCGACATCCTGCACGACCCGCCGCCCCACCTACGCTACGTGGGCCGGCTGGATCGCGACACCTCGGGCCTCCTGCTGCTGACGACGGAAGGCGAACTGGCGCACCGCCTCACCCACCCGCGCTACGAGGTCATGAAGACGTACGAGGCGAGCGTGGAGGGCGTGGTCGCGGAGGGTGCCATCACGCGGCTACGCGAGGGTGTGCAACTGGAGGACGGCATGACCGCGCCGGCCGTCGTGGACCGGGTTCCCGGCGACGCCCCGCCCACCCATCTCCGTGTCGTCATCCACGAGGGCCGCAACCGGCAGGTGCGCCGGATGTTCGAGGCGGTGGGACATCACGTCTCGCGGCTGCGGCGCACCGCATTCGGGCCGGTGAGCCTGGACGACCTGCCCCCGGGCGCCTCGCGCGTGGTCACGGCAGAGGAACTGACGGCGCTGCGCGCGCTGGTCGGACTGGGCGCGCCGCACGAGGCCTAGCGCCAGCGATCCGCGCTCCCTATGATCCTCCGAACCACCGCGGCGGCTTGAGCCGGAGGCCCACGATCACCGACGACGCTCTCCAGCGCTGCCTTGCGATTGATGGCCCGACGGCCTCCGGGAAGAGCGCCGTGGGCCGCACCCTCGCCGATCTCCTGGGCCTCGGGTTCTTCGACACCGGCCTCATGTACCGCGCCTGCACGCTGGCGGTGCTGGAAGCCGGCGTGAACCCGGAGAACGAGGCCGCCGTGACAAGGATCGTGCACGGCCTGGACCTGGATGTCCGCTGGCCGGAGCCGAACGACCCGCGCATCCTGCTGGCCGATGTGGACGTGACGCCGCGGCTCCGTGCCGCCGTCATTGAGCAGACCGTGTCGCTGGTCTCCCGCATCGAGGAGGTCCGCCACGAGCTGGGGCGCCGGCAGCGGACGATCGCCGCTCGCGAGCCGGTGGTGATGGCGGGCCGCGACATTGGCACCCGCGTGCTGGTGGAGGCTCGGGCGAAGGTATTCCTGGACGCCTCCACGGAGGTCCGTGCGCGCCGCCGGCTGGGCGAGGAGCAGGTGGAAGGCCGTGACTCGACCTTCGATTCTGTGCTCGCCGCCACCCGCCGCCGCGACGAACTGGACAACACCGGCCACCGTGCCGTCCGTCGCGAACAGGCTGCCCAGGGCGCGCTGATCATCGACACCGACGCGATCGGGATAGACGAGGTGGTGACGCAGTGCGCCGCGCTCTACCGCCAGGTGAACCCCGTCCGGTAGCCGCGGCACTGCGCCATTAGGTAGGCTGACCCACATGCGCGCCCGCCTGTCTGCGTGGATCTACGCCGTCTGCACCGCCTTCACCCGTCTCGTCGTCCACTCGCTGGCACGGCTGGAGATCGTGGGTGTTGAGCGCGTCCCGGCCGGCGGCCCACTCATCCTCGTCGCGAACCACGTGCATCTCCTCGACCCGCCGCTGGTGGCGGCGTGCGTCCACCGGCGCGTGCATCCGATGGCAAAGCGCGAGCTGTTCGAGATCCCGCTGATCGGCTGGTTCTTCCACGCCTACGGCGCCTTCCCGGTTCGACGGTTCTCCGCGGACATGGGGGCACTACGGGTCGCGCGGAACATCCTCCGCAGCAACGAGGCCGTGCTCATGTTCCCGGAAGGCACCCGCGGCAAACGCGCCGGCACGGCGACGCAGCTGCGCCCGGCGCTCCCCGGCTCCGCCGTCGTCGCGCAGATGTCGAAGGCGACCGTGGTGCCGGTCGCGATCACCGGCAGCAACGTGCCGCTCCCCGGCGTGTTCTGGGCGTGGGCGCTGCGCCGCCGCCCCACGATCCGCGTGACCTTCGGCGAACCGTTCACCATCCTCGACCCATCGCACGGCGGCGGCTCGCCGGAGGCGGAGACGGACGCGCTGATGCGCCGCATCGCCGCCATGCTCCCGGAGAGCCACCGCGGCGCGTACGGCGCGGACAGCGCCGGTACCGTGGTAGTGATGCGGGAGGCCCGCGAGCGTCCCTCCCGCGCCGGCCGTGACGAGGACGAAGCCCCCGCCGGATAGCCCGCGCGGCGTGGCCCAACGCCGCTGCGGCCTCCGCGCGGTACACTGTGCGCGGCGGGCGCAGCAGGAGCGAGCACACTATGTGCGGCATTGTCGGTTACACCGGGCAGCGCCCCGCGGGCCCGATCGTCCTGGAAGGCCTGCGCCGCCTCGAATACCGCGGGTATGACTCCGCGGGCGTCGCGCTCTTCGACGATCAGCACAAACTCTACGTCGCGCGTGCCACCGGCAAGTTGGACGCCCTACTCCAGCGGGTCGAGGGCACCCTGCCGCCCGCCATCGCCGGCATCGGCCACACGCGCTGGGCGACGCACGGCGAGCCGAGCGACCGCAACGCCCACCCGCACCTCGACCCGGATGGCAACGTGGCGGTCGTCCATAACGGCATCGTCGAGAACTTCGAGGATCTGCGCCTGCGCTACGGCCGCGGCCCGTTCCTCTCCGACACCGACACCGAGGTGCTCGCGCACATGATCGCCACGCGCGTGGAGGCGGGCGACGACCTGATGGTCGCGCTCCGCGCCGTCGTGCGCGAGGCACAAGGCGCGTACTCGATCGTCGCGATCGCTCGGGACGAGCCGGGACGCATCGTCTCGGCGCGCGTCGGCAACGCCGGGGGCATTGTGATCGGCGTGGGCGACGGCGAGCACCTGCTGGCGTCCGACCTCAGTGCGCTGCTGCCCCACACGCGGCGCGTCACGTTCCTGGAGCCGGGCGAGTTCGCCGATGTGCGCGCGGCGAGCGTCGCGTACACCGATGCGGACGGCGCCTCGATCGAGAAGAAGATCGAGGTGCTCCCCTACGATCCGGTGGCCGCCGTGAAGGGGCCGTACAAGCACTTCATGCTGAAGGAGATCTTCGAGCAGCCCGACGCGGCCCTCGATGCGATCCGCGGGCGGTACCTCACCCGTCCGGCGCGCGTGGAGTTCGAGGCCCTGCCGATTGACGAGGCGCGCGCGCGCACCTTCACACGCGTCGTGCTGATCGGCATGGGCACCTCCATGCACTCTGCGATGGTCGGCCGGCACTACTTCGAACGGTTCGCGCGGCTACCTGCGGAGGTCGACAACTCCGCGGAGTTCCGGTACCGGCAGCCCGTGCTGGACGAGAACACGCTGGTCGTCTCGATCGCGCAGTCGGGCGAGACGGTGGACACGCTGGCCGCGATGGACGAGGCGCGTCGTGCCGGGTGCATGCAGATCACGCTCTGCAACACGCCGGGCGCGCAGACCACGCGCGTCGCGGACGGCACGATCCTGCTGCGCGTGGGCCCAGAGATCGCCGTCGCCAGCACCAAGACCATGCTCGCCTCCATGCTGCTGCTGCACGGGCTCGCGCTGCGCCTCGGCCGCCTGCGCGGCACGCTGGACGCCGCCGTGGAAGCCCAGCAGATCGAAGCCGCGCTGCACCTGCCGGCCGCGATCGGCGAGGCGCTGGAACTTGCCCCCCAGATCGAGGAAATCGCGGGCCGTTACGCGAACCACGAGGACTTCCTGTTCCTGGGCCGCGGCCTCGGCTACCCGATCGCGCTCGAAGGCGCGCTCAAGCTGAAGGAAGTCTCGTACATCCACGCGGAGGGCTATGCCGCGGGCGAGATGAAGCACGGTCCGATCGCGCTCATTGACGAAAACATGCCGACGCTGGCGATCGCCCCGCGCGACGAGGTATTCGACAAGATGCGTTCGAACATCGAGCAGGTGCGCGCGCGCCGGGGCAGCGTGATCGCCGTCGTGTCGCGCGGCGACCGGAGCCTGGTCGGCGTCGCGAACGACATCATCGAACTGCCCGACGTGGATCCGCTGCTCTCACCGATCGTCACGGTGGTGCCGCTGCAACTGCTGGCGTACTACATCGCCACCAGCCGGGGCGCGGACGTGGATCAGCCTCGCAACCTCGCCAAGACCGTCACGGTCGAATAGTACTACGGCTGCGGCGGCTCGCTGCACGGGCGGTCGGCCTCGCCCCCCTCCGGTGCGGCGGGCGTCGGCGCCGGGACATCAGC
>JAQCJS010000016.1 GCA_027592975.1 Chloroflexota bacterium | reverse complement strand
CGCCGCCTCCGGGTGGGGGAGGTTGGAGTCTAACTCTTCATCTTCAAACGTCGCACATGCTGCCGGACACGGCGACCGGCCTGATCGCCATCGCCATCGGCGCGCGCGGGCCGAACTTCGGCATCAGCGCCGCCTGCGCCACCGGCGGCGCGACCACCGGCGAGGCGGCTGAGATCATCCGCAGCGGCCGCGCCGACGTGATGATCACCGGTGGCTTCGAGGCCCCCCTCACCCCCATCTACTACGCGGGCTTCCACGCGATGAAGGCACTCGCCGTCGCGGAGGATCCGACGAAGGCAGTCAAGCCGTTCGACGCCAACCGCTCCGGGTTCATCCTCGGCGAAGGCGCGGGCATCATGATCCTCGAGTCGCTCGAGCATGCTCAGGCCCGTGGTGCCCGCATCTACGCCGAGTGGCTGGGCGCGGCGACCAGCAACGACGCCTACGACATGGTGGCCGCCGCCGAGGACGGCCACGGCGTCGCGGACGCGATGCGGGACGCGATGGCGCAGGCGCAGGTCGGCCCGGACGGCATCGACTACATCAACGCCCACGGCACCGGCACCGCGCTGAACGACCGCGTGGAGACGAGCGCGATCCGCGAGGTCTTCCGCGAAGAGGCCGACCGGCTGATGGTCTCCTCCACCAAGTCGATGCTGGGCCACATGATGGGCGCGGCGGGGGCGGTGGAAGCCGCGATCGCGGCGCTCGTCTGCCACCACGGCGTGGTGCCGCCCACGATCAACTACGAGACGCCCGACCCCAACTGCGATCTGGACTACGTGCCGAACGAGGCGCGCGTGGCTCCGGTGCGCCGTGCCATGAGCACGTCCGTGGGCCTGGGCGGCCACAACTCCGCGATTATTTTCGGGAAATGGAACGGTGCCTGATGGCCGATGAGCGACGCGTGGTGGTGACGGGCGTGGGTCTGCTCACCGCCGTAGGCGCGAGCCGCGAGGCGAGCTGGCAGGCGCTGCTGGCCGGCACGAACGGCATCCGCCCAATCACGCTCATCGACCCGTCCGACCTGCCCGCGAAGGTCGCGGGCGAGGTGCCGGACTTCGACCCGTCCATCTACCTGGATCGCAAGGAAGCGCGGCGCATGGACCGCTTCACGCAGCTCGCCGTGGTCGCCGCGGGCGAGGCGCTGGAGCACTCCGGCCTGGACGTCGCCGCCGAGGCGGACGAGATCGGCTGCATGATCGGCGTCGGCATCGGCGGCATGACCACGCTGGAGGAGGAGTTCAAGGTTCTCTTCGAGAAGGGCCCCTCCCGCGTCTCGCCGTTCCTGGTGCCCATGTTCATCGCGGACATGGCCGCCGGGCAGACCTCGATCCGCTTCGGGCTGCGCGGTCCCAACTTCAACACCATGTCCGCCTGCGCCTCCGGCGCCGACGCCCTGGGCACCGCGCTCGAGGTGATCAAGCGCGGCGACGCCGTGGCGATGGTCGCCGGCGGTTCCGAGGCCTCCGTGACGCGCATGTCCGTCGCCGCCTTCGCCGCCTCGCGCGCGCTCTCCCGCAACGGGGACGCGGAGACCGCCAGCCGCCCGTTCGACCTGAACCGCGACGGCTTCGTGCTGGGCGAGGGCGCGGGCATCCTGGTGCTGGAGGAGCGCGAGCACGCGATCGCGCGCGGCGCGACGATCCTCGCGGAGTTCGCCTCGTACGGGCAGTCCGCGGACGCCTACCACGTGACGCAGCCCTCCGAGAACGGCGAGGGCGCGGCGCGCGCGATGAACATGGCGCTGAAGAAGGCGGGCATCGCCGCCACCGACATCGACTACATCAACGCGCACGGCACCAGCACGCCGCTGAACGACAAGTTCGAGACGATGTCGATCAAGGCCGTGTTCGGTGAGGCCGCCCACACCATCCCCGTGTCCTCGACGAAGTCGATGGTCGGCCACACGCTGGGCGCGGCGGGCGGCGTGGAGGCGGCGGTCACGGTGCTCTCGCTCCGCGACCAGCAGATCCACGGCACGTTCCACCTGGTCACCCCCGACCCCGACTGCGACCTCGACTACGTCGCCGACGGCGCCCGCAAGCTCGCCGTGGAGTACGCGATGTCGAACAGCCTCGGCTTCGGCGGCCACAACTCCTCGCTCGTGTTCAAACGGGCGGAGTAGGGACTCATGGGCCTCTGGTCGCTTCTCTTTGGTGGATCAGACCGGAAGGCCGAGAGCGCGACTCACGCGGGATCGTCTCGTCCGCCGGCCATCGAGGGTGATGGCACCTTTGAGACTGAGGTCGTAGGCGAGTCAAACTATCAAGACGCACTCTGGCGCGCAGTTGGCGCGGCCGACGCACACGAGCGGGGGTACCGCCACCACACGGTGGCCCTCCTGCGAAGCGAGCCGACGAACCCCTACGACCGAAACGCGGTTCAGGTGCTCATCGGCGATCGCGTCGTGGGATACCTTTCGCGCGAGGACGCAGTCACCCACAAGCGCCTGATGGCGAGTTACGGTCACACGGTAACCTGCCCCGCCCTCATCGTCGGGGGCTTCCGTCAGGCAACAGGGCGCGCAAGCCTCGGTGTCTGGTTAGACCTTCTAGAGTCGGAAATCCCTACGGGACACGCATCCGCTCGGTCAACGGGAGCGAGCGAGGTCCTCGCACGGAGTACGCCACCGGCTCACGGACTGTTCAAGGGGAAGCACTACACGGAGTACGTGGAGGACATCAAGGCCCTGAAGCGGCACGATGCACTCGAAGAGGCACTTGAACTGCTCAACGCTTTGATCGATGCCGTCGAGGACGAGGCCCGGGTCGAGGGACGTGGGGTGGCTCCGTGGTATTACGAGCAGGCTGCGATCGTCTGTAGGAAGCGCCGCGACTTCTCAGGCGAAGTCGCGGTTCTTGAGCGGTTCGCCTCACAGCAGTCGGCCCCCGGAGCGTCGCCGTCAGTGCTTCTTGAACGGCTTGAAAAGGCGCGGACGAAGCTCGCCAGCGAAGCCGCGAAGAGCCCTTGACCACCCTCTCCTCCCCTGATCGCATCCTGCTCGGCTCCGGCGGACGCCGCTGGCGGCTGCTTGGCACGCCGTCGCTGGAGGGGTTCGCGGACGCGGGGGAGGGGCTACCGGCGCTGATGCGCGTGCTGCTGTCGCATCGCGAGGTGCGGACGACGGTCGAGGCGCGCGCGTGCCTGGGGCGGGCCGGGGAGCTGACGGACCCGCGGCTCATGCCGAACCTGGACATCGCGGTGGAGCGGCTGGCGCGCGCGTGCCGCGCGGGCGAGACGGTGGCCGTGTTCGGCGACTACGACGTGGACGGGGTCACCTCGACCGCGATCCTGACCGAGGGGCTGCGCGACCTGGGCGCGAAGCCGATCCCCTACCTCCCGCACCGCTTCTCCGAGGGCTACGGGCCGAACGTGACCGCCGTCCGCGCGCTGGCCGCGCAAGGCGCGACCGTGCTGGTCACCGCGGACTGCGGCACGAGCGCCGTGACCGAGGTCGCGGAGGCGAACGCGCTGGGCATGGACGTGCTGGTGCTGGACCACCACACCGTGCCGGCGGAGCTGCCCGCCGCGCTGGCGATCGTGAACCCGAAGCTGGTGGATTCCGCGTACGGCTCCGAGCCGGCGGCGGTGGGCGTCTCCTACAAGGTGATCCACGACCTATACGACCGGATGGGCCGCGACTACGCGCCGGAGTCGCACCGCGCGCTGGTCGCGCTGGGCACGATCTGCGACCTCGCGCCGATGGTGTCGGAGAACCGCGACCTGGTGCGACTGGGCCTCGACGCGCTGCGCACCACGACGCGGCCGGGCCTGCACGCGCTCTGCGCGATCGCGGGGACGAAGGTCGAGGAGATCTCGGCGGAGACCTGCGGCTGGGCGCTGGGGCCTCGATTGAACGCCGCCGGGCGCATGGAGCACGCGCGGCTCGCGCTGGACCTGCTGCTTGCGACCACGGAGGTGGAGGCGACCGCGCTGGCGGAGCGCCTGGATGAGTTGAACCGCCAGCGGCGCGAGCAGACGACGGAGGCGGTGGAGTTGGCACGCGCGTCGCTCACGCCGGAGGACATCGCGGGGCCGCTGCTGATTGTCGCGTCGCCGCTGATCTCCATGGGCATCGTCGGCCTCGCCGCCTCGCGGCTCGCGGACGAGTACCACCGGCCCGCGATCGCGATGCAGATCATCGACGGCGAAGGGCGCGCCTCGTGCCGCTCGATCGACGAGTTCGATATCACGGCGCTGCTGCGCCGCAACGCCGACCTGTTCCTGCGCTTCGGCGGCCACCGCGCCGCTGCCGGCTTCAGCATCGACGCGAGCCGCCTCGAGGAGGTGCGCGACCGGCTGATCGCCGATGCGGCGGAGCGCCTCGACACCACCGACCTGGCGCCGACGATCCCGGTGGACGCGGAGCTGGGGCTGGGCGACGTGGATCGCAAGACGATCCAGTGGCTGGGCCTGCTCGGCCCGCACGGCATCGGCAACCCCACGCCCACGTTCCTCGCACGCGGGGTCACGGTTTCGGAGACGCGTGCCGTGGGCGCGGAGGGGACGCACCTGCAGCTCACGCTGAAGGAGGGCGCGGTCACCTGGCGCGCGATCTCCTTCGGGAACGCGGAGCACATGGTGCCGGCCGGTGAGCGCGCGGACATCGTCTACACGTTCAAGCGGGACGACTTCCGAGGCGGCGGCGCGCTGCAGCTCGAGGTCCTCGATCTGCGTCCCGAGACCGCGGATTAGCGCACCCACGCACGCTTCATCGATTCCGGTCGCGCCGTTAACACCCGGTGCACACATCCGCGGCCTTCCGTTGCGACGCTGGATGAGCCATCCAACGCACGGAACCAGCCGAGCGCGGCGGGTCGAGGAGATCACATGGAAACTCGGAAAAAGACCACGATCATCAGCGCGCTGGTCGCGGGCGCGGTGCTGACCATCGCATCGGTCGGGGTGGCTGCCGCGCAGACGCCGGACGCCGCGCCCTCGATGCCCCCGCCCGCAACGGCCCCGGCGACGCCCGGCGACGGCGAGCACCCGTGCTCGAAGGATGGCGCTGGCCACCAGGCGAAGGGCGAGATGCGCGGGCAGATGGGCCAGATGCAGGGCCAGCACGGCGCGCGCCACGCGGCGATGCACGCCGGCGGCGGCGCGTAGCACCCGACCGGCAACCGCAGCACACAGGCGAGCCCAGAGGTGACTCGGGGTTCGTCGCGTCCTCGTCCTCGCCGAACCCGCGCTACTCGTCGCGCGGCTTGCGGGCGTCAGCGCGCGACCAGATCGACTGGTACGCGCGGCCGATGATCGCATCGCGGAACTCGCTCAGTTCCATGCTCCGCAGGCGGGTCATGCAGTCCTCCGCGCACGCCTCGTCATCGGCGCGCGCGACCAGGTGCGTCCAGAGACCGCAGTCCACCAGCGAGTGCACGCGGCGTCCCCACGGGATCATCGTGATCGAGTCGGGCCGAGGGAGTTGCGGCCGCAGGCGGCGCAGCGATCGGATGCGGTCGGCGGCGGTGCGCACCATGGGCACCACGGCCATCATCGGGCCGACGTTCGGCGCGATGCGCGCGTCGACGAGCAGCGTCTGGTTGAACGCCGGGAAGTAGACGCAGACGACCTCCGCCTCCTGGATGTTCTGGATCGCTGCCTCGAGATCGAGATCCGAGCCGCCGTCGATCATCGCGTCCCCGCCTACTTCGCCACGAGCCGCAGGTAGCGGTGACGCCCCACGCGGATCTCGTCGCCTGCGCCCACCTCGATGTTGAAGTCGGCGACCCTCTCGCCGTTCAGCAGCAGCGCGCCCTCCGTGACCAGCCGGCGTACCTCGCCGTTGCTCTTCACCAGGCCAGCCTGGCGCAGCACCTCGGTCAGCGCCACGCGCCCCGCCACGGCATGCTCCGGCATCTCGTCCGGCGTCTCCTTGCGCTGCACAGTCGCCTCGAAGTACTCCCGCGCCTCGCGCGCGGCATCCGCGCTGTGGAAGACGGTGGTGATCGCCTCGGCGAGCCGCTTCTTGGCGTCCATCGGCCGGAGCGTCCCCGCCGCAATCGCGGCCTCGATCCCCGCGATCTCGTCAGGGAGCAGCGGGGTGACGAGCGTGAAGTAGTTGACGATCGAGGCGTCCGGGATCGACATCACCTTGCCGAACATGTCGTTCGCCGGCTCCGTGATGCCGATGTAGTTGCCGTACGACTTCGACATCTTCTCGTGGCCGTCCGTGCCGACGAGGATCGGGAGCGTGAGGCAGACCTGCGGCTTCTGACCGCGCGCCTCCTGCAGCTGGCGGCCGGCGAAGAGGTTGAACGTCTGATCCGTGCCGCCCAGCTGGACGTCCGCATTCAGCTCGTACGCGTCGTACGCCTGCATCATGGCGTACAGCAGCTCGCTGACGTGGATCGGCTCGCCAGCGTCGAGGCGCTTCGCGAAGTTCTCGCGACGGATGAACTGCTGCACCGTGTAGTGCCCCGTGAGCCGCGTGACGTCCGCGAACGTGAGCTTCGCCAGCCACTCGTCGTTGTAGCGGATCGTGGTCTTCGCACGGTCGAGGATGGCGAACGCCTGGTCGGTGTAGGTCTTCGCGTTCTCCGCGATCTCCTCGGCCGTCAGCACGGGGCGCGTCTTGTCGCGCCCGGTCGGGTCGCCGATCGTCGCGGTGAACGAGCCGATCAGGAACGTGACCTCGTGACCGAGATCCTGGAACTGCCGCAGCTTGCGGATGGAGACCGAGTGGCCAATGTGCAGGTCGACGCGCGTGGGGTCGTAGCCGCAGTAGACGCGCAGCGGGCGATCTTCGCCCAGGCGAACGCGCAGCTCGCGCTCCATCGTGACGCGGGTGGTCTCGTCGCCAAACTCGGTGCCCGCCATGAGGATGCGGAGCTGCTCCTCCACGGGCGCCATCTTCCGAGTGCTCGATGTCATGCCTGCGACTCCATCCCGGACATGCTTCCCGCGGTCACTCCGACCACGCGCGCGCCTGCCGCACGTCCTGCGCGATCTGCGCCGACAGCGCGTCCAGACCATCGAACTTCTGCTCCCCGCGGAGCATCTGGACCAGCTCGATCGTCACCACATGGCCGTACAGGTCGCCCTCGAAATCGAGGAGGTGCGTCTCCACGGTGGTGGTGCGGCCGTCGAACGTGGGCCGCGTGCCGATGTTGGTGACGGCGCGATAGACCTGATCGTCCACCCGCGCGCGCGTGACGTATACCCCGTGCGGAGGGAGCGCGCGATCCGGGCTCACGCCCACGTTCAACGTGGGGAAGCCCATCTTCCGGCCGCGCTGCTCGCCGTGGAGCACGGGGCCGCGGATCGCGTACGGCCGCCCCAGCAGCGCGCGCACCTCGTCCATCCGCCCCGCCGCCAGCGCCGCGCGCACGCGGGTCGAGGAGATCCGGTCGTACGCGTCCGCGTCCGCCAGCAGCGGCACCGCGACGACCTTGAAGCCCTGTTCCTCGCCGATCGCGCGGAGGCGGTCGACGGTACCCTCGCCGCCGCGTCCGAGGCGGAAGTCCTCGCCCACGACGAGGAGGCGCATCCGCGCCTCCTCCAGCAGCACGCGCGTGAAGTCCGCGGCGGCGACCTGCTGCAGTTCGGAGGTGAACGTGAGCACGGAGACGAACGCCACGCCGAGTTCGCGCAGCAACTCGATGCGCCGCTCCAGCGATTCGATATAGGAGAAGGAGACGTCCGGGCGCACCACGGTGACGGGGTGCGGGTGGAAGGTGACCACGCCGCCGGTCAGGCCGCGCGCGCGTGCCTCGTCCTGCAGCCGGGCGATGAGCACCCGGTGGCCGCCGTGGACGCCATCGAACACGCCGATGGACAGCGCGTGGTCGCCGGGCGTCGCGGTGCGTCGAAGTTCGTCTCGGACCAGCAGCACGGGCGGTGGCGTCCCTTCTGCGCGTTCTCGATGTGGCACCGGCGCCGCCAGCGGCTAGACCCCGGTGAAGTCCTCTTCCAGCTCCGCGGCGTTGGAGGCGCCGAAGAGCGGCGCGACCACGCCCTCCAGCTTCACGAGGTCGATGTCGCCGAACGACTCCGACTGCACCGCCTCAAGGTAGCGCTGCTTGATCAACTCCAGCACGGCCATGAAGTCCACGATCACCTCGGTGCGGGTCGTGGCGCCCTCGATCAGTCGGCGGAAGGAGGTGCGGTTCGTCAGCTCCAGCTGTCCGACCATGCGAGTGATGCGATCGCGGAGGCGCACCGGCTCCCGGGGCACCTCGCCGACCGGCTCCTCCTCCGGGATGCGCTCCATGATCTCGCGGATGACATCCACCAGCGATGAGAGCGTCACGGACTCAAGGCCGGTGGGCATCGGCACCTTCGGTTGCGGGGCGACGCGGCGGTAGGTGCCGCTGGTGCCATCACGATCGCGGAAGAACTCCGCGGCCTGCTTGAATCGCCGGTACTCCTGCAGCGCCTCGATCAGCGCGCGGATGTCGTTGCCCTCGTCCTCTTCCTCGACGACGGGCGCGGCCTCCCGTGGCAGCAACGCTCGCGACTTCAGCAGCAGCAGCCGCGCGCCGATCGCGATGAACTCCGCGAGCGCGCCGAGGTTGATGCGCTCCTGCGCGCGGAGGTGACGGAGGTACTGCTCCGTCACCGCCAGCAGCGACACCTCCGTGATGTCCAGCTCGTCACGCTCGATCAGGTGCAGGAGCAGATCGAGCGGGCCCTCGAAGACCGGCAGATCGAACTTGAAGACCTCCGTCCCGGAGGTCGCCGCAGCGGGCGCGTCCGGAGCAGCTTCCGCGGGAGTCCCCTCGGGTTCGGCTTCCGGCACGACGACGGACTCCGGGGCCGGGATCGCCTCCGCGCCGGCGGAGGGCGCGACGGGTGCCTCGTCCTCTGCGGTGAGCGGTGTCGGCTCCTGCTCCTGGTCGCTCACCATGCGTTAGCGGCCGCGCTGGAGACGGTCGGTCTCCTCGGTCTCAGCGTCCCCGGCGACGTCTGCCTCCGGAGTGGGGATGGCCTCCGCGTCCTCCGACGGCGGCTCCAGATCTTCCTCGATCTCGAGGGGGAGCGTGTTGGCTTCGTGATCCTGTCCGCTGACCATCGTTAGGCCCCCGATGCGACTGATTCGGGCGGCTCCGCGAAGGGGCGCGAGAGCGCCTCTGCGAGGCGTCGTGCCTCGTTCGCGAGGTCGCCGAAGTTACTGGGTGTGAGCGACTGCGCGCCGTCCGAGAGCGCGTGATCCGGGTTCGGGTGCACCTCGATCATGAGCCCGTCCGCGCCCGCCGCGAGCGACGCCATGGACATGGGGCGGACGAGGTACCACTTGCCCGTCCCGTGGGACGGGTCGGCGATGACCGGGAGGTGGCTGAGGCGCTTCACCAGCGCCACCGCGTTCAGGTCCAGCGTGTTCCGCGTGGCGGTCTCGAACGTCCGGATGCCGCGCTCGCAGAGGATGAGGTTGGGGTTGTTCTGCGACATCACGTACTCCGACGCCAGCAGCCACTCCTCGATCGTGGCGGACATGCCGCGTTTCAAGAGCACGGGCTTGCCGGTCTTGCCGGCCTCCTGCAGCAGCACGAAGTTCTGCATGTTCCGCGCGCCGATCTGGAGCACGTCCGAGTACTGCGCGCAGACGTCCACGTCCCGCACGGAGAGGCACTCCGTGATGATCGGCAGGCCCACCTCGTCACCGGCGGCGCGGAGCAGCTTGAGCGCGTCCACGCCAAGCCCCTGGAACGAGTAGGGCGAGGTGCGCGGCTTGAACGCGCCGCCGCGCAGGATGTGCGCCCCCGCCTTCCGCACGCCGCGCGCGGCGGTGAAGATCTGGTCCTCGCCCTCGATCGCGCACGGGCCGGCCATGAAGACGGGACGGCCACCGCCGACGCGCACGCCATGCGGCAGCTCGACGATCGTGTCCTTCGGGTGAGTCTCGCGGCTGGAGAGCTTATAGGGCTTGGAGACGCGGATGACTTCCTCGACGCCCGCCATCATGGCGATCTCGTCGCGGTGATCCTGCATGACCTGACCGAGGCCGGCGATGACCTCGCGCTCCACGCCGCGGATGGGCTGGCCTTGCAGCCCGAACATGACCAGGCGATCCATGACCGCCTGCACCTGCTCCGGTGTGTGCTCCGGACGCATGACGACGATCATGACGTCGCCTCCTGTTTCTCCACGAGGTCGCGACGCAGCACGCGCGCGCCCCGGAGATAGATGTGCTGGATCTCGCCGGGCGACTTGTCCGTGTTGACGTGCATCAGGATGCGCAGGCACTTCGGCAGGCTGCCCGGCACGTTCATCTCGTGCACGCACTCCAGAGCGACGTCCGTCCAGCCAAGCTCACGCGCGGCGACCGCCGGGAACTCCGCGTTCAGGTCGACCGTGGTCGAGAACAGGATCGAGGCGACGTGGTCGTGCAGGAGCTCGTTCGCCTGCACGATCGCATCGAGCAACTCGCGCGCCGCGTCGAGGATGTCCTCGCGGGTGTTGGACTCGACGGTGGTAGCGCCTCGAATGCCGCGCACGAGCATCGACTGTCTCCGTTCCCCTGTGGTGCCAGGGTCTCCCTGCTGGGCCTGCGGTCTGGCTTGGGTCGGGCTGGTCAGGAGCCGGACGGCGCGGCCGACGCCCTGTCGACCAGGACCGCGTGGCTCATGGTATAGGTGCCCGGATAGGCAGGGCATCCCGGACGGACGAGGCAGGCGACGTCAGGAGCGGGGAGCGGGCTCACGGCCGG
>JAQCJS010000015.1 GCA_027592975.1 Chloroflexota bacterium | reverse complement strand
CCCGTGTCGGCGTCTGGGGGATCTGTGGCACACGCTGACCCCGCGCCGTCCGAATCGGGCCGTGGCACCTCCCGGAGCGCGTTCATCGCCTTCCGGAACCCCCACTTCAAGTGGCACTGGCTGTCCACGCTCGCATCCTTCTCCGGGATGCAGATGCAGATGATCGCCGTGGGCATCCTCGGGTGGGAGATCTCGCATTCCTACGCCGTGGTCGGGGTGCTGCAGGCCGCCTTCGCGCTCCCCATGGCGTTGCTGTCGCTCCCCGGCGGCGCGGTGGTGGATCGGATGGAGAAGCGCCGTGTGGTCGCGCTCTCGCAGGCGGTGCTCGGTCTCCTCGGGCTGGCGATCGCGGTGCTGATCCATGCGGATCTGATCACGGTCGTGCTCCTGTTCATGAGCGGCGTCGTGCAGGGCGCGATGTTCAGCGTGAACGGCCCCGCGCGCATGGCGCTGCTCACGGAGATGGTCGAGACCGAACTGCTCCCCGCGGCGATCTCCATGCAGAACATCGCCATGAACAGCACGCGCGTCGTCGCGCCCGCCGTCGCCGGCCTGTTCATCGCGTTCGTCAGCATCCAGGGTGCGTATTACGTGACGGCGCTGCTCTACGCCTCGACCGTGTGGTCGATCCTGCAGATCCCGCGGTCGTCCGCGCACATGGATCGTGCGAAGGCGCCACTGATGACAGATATCCGGGTGGGCCTGCGGTACGTGGCCGGCGACCGGCTGCTGCGATCGCTGATGCTCTCCGGGCTGGTGATGGCGCTGTTCATCATGCCGTACCAGGTCATGCTGCCCGGGTTCGCGGATGGGCTCGGCTCCCCCGGGCTGTACGGCCCCATGGTCGCGGTCTCCGGCCTGGGCGGGCTGGCTGGGTCGTTCGGCGTCGCCGCGATCGCGCAGTACCCGCGCAAGCCCTACCTGCAGTTCCTGTTGGGACTGACCGCGGGGGCGGCGCTGGTTGGTCTGGGCATGTTCTCCAGCACGTTCGGCCCGGCGGGAGCGTTCACCGCGCTCGCGATCATCGGCGCGGCGTCCACCAGCTACATGACGCTGAACCAGACCATGCTGATGACGGACGCCGCGCCCCAGTTCCGAGGCCGCGTGATGAGCATGTCCATGCTCACCTTCAGCGCCATGCCGCTGATGGCGCTCCCGCTGGGCGTGCTGGCGGACGTGGTGGGCGGAGGCGGCGCGTTCCTGGCGCAGGGCGCGATCGTGATCGCCGTGATCCTGACCCTGGGGCTGGTGAACCGCTCCTACACCTTCGCGCGAGGCACCACCGAGCGCGCTGAGGGCGCGGCTCCGGCGGAGGCCCGGCGCTCCGGCCTGTAGCCGCCCGCCGGTCTGCTGCCCCCGGACATGGAACAGGCCCGCCGGAACGGCGGGCCTGTTCGTCTACGCCTCGTGCGCCGGCGTGCTACGCGGGGTTCAGGGCGCGCTGCAGGAGCTGGATGATCGCCAGCGAGAAGAACTCGTCCTCGGTGCCGCGCAGGCCGCTGGTGGAGACGACGATCTTCTGGCCGGCGACCTCGCCGATGCAGCCGCCCGGGTAGGGAACCTCGTCCTCCATGAACGCCTCGCCGGCGCGAGCCACGTCGCCGGTGTGCTTGCCGGTGCGGAGTGCGACGCGCACCTTCTTGCGGGCGATCTCCTGGTGATCGTTGATCCACTCGGCCACGCGGATCTCATGCGCGGCGATCTCCCGCGCGACGGGGTCGCCGCCGGCCGCCCAGTTGCCGCCCGCGTCAGAGGCGTCGTAGACGCCCAGGTAGAAGCGTTCCGGCGCACCGGCCGCCTCCACGTAGCTGTGCAGCATCTGCGATACGGCGGGCATGGCGGTCTGGAAGGCCTGCGCGATCTTCTCGCGATCCTCGGTGTTCAACGGCATCTCGATCCTCCTCGTGCGCTGCGGTCATGGGAGGCGCGCAGACGGCGCGCCGGCCGCGGGGGAGCGAGTGTAGCCCGTGCCCGTGATAGCGCCACCCGGACGCGCGTGCGACCGCGCTATGCCCCACTGGAGGCGCCCGCGCCTCCGCTACCGCGCGCGCCGAGCTCCCGATCCAGCATGAGGAGCGCCGCGCCGTTGTCGCCGGCCATCCTGATGCGCTCCACAATCAGGCCGACGGAGCTCTCCTCCTCGATCTGCTCGTTGATGAACCACTGCAGCAGCGGCTGCGAGGCGAAGTCGCTCTCCTGCACGGCCTGCCGGTAGAGCGCCTCGATCGCGGCGGAGACGCGCTGCTCGTGTCCCAGGGCTGCCTCGAAGACGGACAGCGGCGTGGTGAACGTGGCGCTGGACGCCGGGACGTCCTTCAGTTGCACGCTGCTCCCGCGGTCCAGCACGAAGTCCGTGAACTTCAGCGCGTGCGTCAGTTCCTCCGCCGCCTGCGCGCGCATCCACAGGCCGAAGCCCTGCAGGTTCTGTTCGTGGCAGAACGCGGACATCTGCTGGTAGGCGTACATGGACTCGTACTCCAGCCGGATCTGTTCGTTGAACGCCGCCTGCATCGTGCCGCTGAGCTTCATCCTGATCGCCCTCCCGTGCCCACCGTCGCTAGTCGCGGATCCAGATGCGCTGGGCGGACTCCCGCCCCAGCGCGATCTCGCGTTCGTACATGCCGGCGGTCATCGTCCCACGGGAGCGCGCGACCTCCAAGACCTTCACTTCCGCCTCCGGCCGGATGCCCTCCCGGGCGAAGAAGCGCAGCGGATCCTCGACCTGGCCGATGCGGTGCTGGCCATGCCGCTGGCCGCGCTGTTCCGAACCAGCCTCGTCTCCTCCCGCTAGTAGCCCTTGCTGCGGTCGATCACGCCCTCCAGCGGCTCGCCCGCACGCAGCCGGGTCAGGTTGCGGACGAAGCGGTCGAGGAGGCGCGGCGTGCGGAACTGGCTGCCGCCGGCGATGTGCGGCGTGATCAGCACGTTGGGCGTGGCCCACAGCGGGTGATCCGCCGGCAGCGGCTCGATCGGCTGCACGTCCAGTCCGGCCCCTGCGATCTGCCCGATCCGCAGCGCCTCCACCAGCGCTTCCGCGTCCACCAGCTCGCCGCGCGTGACGTTGATGAACAGCGCGGTCGGCTTCATCAGCCCGAACGCGCGCGTCCCGAAGATCCCCCGCGTGCTGGCGGTCAGCGGCAACCCCGAGGCGACCACGTCCGAGGTGCGCAGCAGGTCGTCCAGCCGGTCCTCGCCCCACACCTCGGGCACCTCCGCGGTCGCCTCCACCGGCTCGGCGTCGGTCGCGATGCAGTGCATCCCGAAGCCCGCCGCTAGCCGCGCGATCGCCTTCCCGGTACCGCCGAACCCCACGATGCCCATGGTCAACCCGGTCAGCTCGATGGTCTGCGGGCGATAGACCATCCGCTTGCTCCACGACTCCGGCCCGTCGATCACGGCCTGGCCCACGCGCCGCGAGAGCGCGAGGAGCAGCGCGAACGCCTGCTCCGCCAGCTGGTTCCCCACCAGCCCCTTTTCGCTGGTGAGGTCGAACGGCATTGCGCGCAGCTCGTCCGTGAAGTACTGGTCGGCCCCGGCCTGCGCGAGCTGCATCCACTTCAGCGACTTCGCGCGAGCCACGAGCTCCGGCCCGATCTGCCCGAGGATCACCTCGGCATCTTCGATGAGCTCCATCGCCTCGCCGGGGGAGGTGGCGATCATCACCTCGGTGTCCGGCCCCCCGGCCTCGCGGATGCGGCCGAGCGTCGCCTCGTCCAGCGCGGTGATGTTGATGTTGGGGACGTAGAGGATCTTCATCGGGAGGCTCCTGCTGCTCCACGCCCTGGGCGCGGCGCGGTGAGCATAACGGTTGCGTGAAGGCCTGCTGGGGTTGCAGGCGGGACGGCTCGGGGCGGCGTCCGGTACGCTCCGCGCACCGTCAGCGAGAGGAGCGCATCCGTGGACACTCACCAGGTCGGGCCGTTCCAGGACGTGCCGAATCGCCCCGGCCGCCGCGCGCGGAACCTCGTGGGCACCGAGCACGGCTTCGACTCCGTCTTCGTGACCGAGAACGAGATGGACTCGGGCTCCAGCATCCCCCGCCACACCCACCCGGTGGAGGAGGCCTGGGTCGTGACTGCCGGCGAGCTGGTGGTCGAGATCGGCGACGAAGTGGTTGTGGCGACTACCGGGTCGGTCGTCCGCGTCGCGCCCGGCGTCCCGCACGCCGTCCGCAACGACGGTGAGGCGACCGCGCGCGCGATCACCGCCGCGCCGTGGGATCGCGACTCGTTCTTCCGGGAGGCCACCACCTACTTGGAGGGGCTGCCCGCCTACCACACCGAGCCGCGCGGCTGATCCGCGCGGCTGATCCGGGGGACTGATCCCCCGGGACTGGGCCGCAGGACGGGCGCGGGTACACTCGCGGACAATGATCCCAGACGTCCCGCTGTCACGAGACCGGAGCGGCGCGCGCAGCAAGGACCGGCCGTTCTACGGCTGGAACGTGCTCGCCGCCGGCAGCGTGATCATGGGGATCGCCTCCGGCGTTTCCGGCTACGCCGCGACGATCTTCTTCGTGCCGATCTCCCAGGCGCTGGGATTGAGCCACGCTGCCACGTCGCTGGCCACGTCCGTCGCGCGGCTGGAGAACAGCTTTCTCGCGTTCTTCGTCGGCTGGGCGATCGACCGTTTCGGGCCGCGCCCCGCGATCGCCGTGGGCATGACGCTCACCGGCAGCGGGCTGATCCTGTTCGGTCTGTTCGCGAACTCGCTGCTGACGCTGATCATCACGTGGAGCTTCATGGTGGCGCTGGGTACCAGCATCGGCGGGTTCCCGCCGGTCTGGGCCGCGCTGAACAACTGGTTCGTGCGCAAGAAGGGGCGCGCGATGGGCGTCGGCATGGCCGCGCAGTCGCTCGGCGGCCTGTTGATCGCGCCGGTGCTCGCGGTGCTGATCGCGATGTGGGGGTGGCGCACGGCGGCCGTGATCTCCGGGGTCTTCGTGCTGGTGGTGACGCTGCCGATCTCGCGCGTCATGCACGCGCGCCCGTCCGATCTGGGCCTGTACCCGGACGGCGACCCGCCTTCGTCCGAGCACCGGAGTGCGCAGGCTGCCGCGGCTCCTGGTCGGCGCGTGCAGCGGCCCATCGACAACTTCTCACTGCGACAGGCGGTGCGAGCGCCCGCGCTGTGGACGCTGGGCCTCTCCTTCGGCATCCGCCAGCTGGTCGCCGGCGGCGTCACGCTCCACCTCTCGCCCATGCTGCAGGACGAGGGCCTGAGCAGCATCCGAGCCGGCGCGATGGTCGGGCTGCTCGCGTTCATGGGGGTGGTCGGCGCGTTGATCATCGGCGTCCTCGCCGACCGCTTCGAGCGCCGCCGCGTCGCTGGCGCGGTGGTGCTGGTGGAGTCCGCCTCGCTGTTCGTGCTGTACTTCGGCGGCGTGGGGTGGACGCTGTACGTGTTCCTGGCGGGCTACGGCTTCGCCATCGGCGTGCACACGCTGAACCGCGTGCTGCTGGGCGACTACTTCGGGCAGACGCACTACGCGCGGCTCTGGGGCCTGCTGAGCGTCTGCACCACGCCGCTGGCGATCACAGGGCCCGTACTCGCGGGCTGGGTGTTCGACACCACGCAGAGCTACCGGCAGGTGATCCTGGTCTTCGCCGTGCTGCTGCTGGTCGCGGCCGTCAGCTACTTCAACTGCCGCCGTCCCGCCACGCCGCTCGCGCTGCGCGAGGCGTAGCGCCGGCGCTCCCCCTGGTTCCGCGCGCTACGAGATCCGGCGCGCGGCGACGATGTCGCGGTCGATGTAGTCGCCGAACCCGTTGGCCCCGTACACGATCTCGCCGCCGCAGGTGATGAGCGTGATCCACTGCTCGTTCGCCCCGCGCGTGGATGGGTATAGGACGTCGACCATCGGGATCGTGTCCACGGTGTAGCGGGCCGCGCTGATCACCTCGTACGTGAAGCGGCGGCCGTCTGCCATGTCGATGAAGATGCGGTCGCCAATCGCCGCCATGTACATGAGGTAGAACGGTCCCTGCAGGTGAGCCCACGTCTCGTGCGCGGAGAACACGGCGTTCCCCGGCACGCCCGGCGCACCGAAGATCGGGTACCACCCGACCGCGTAGCTGCCGTCGAGGTCCGGCGATTCCATCTGGTTGTCGACGATGCCGAGGACATCGATGTAGTGATCGATGCCGAACCTCGGCGCGACCATCCGCGCGACGCCGCCGGAGTTCGACGGAGACACGGTCTGTCTTGGTGGCGTCGAGGCGAAGCCCGCGGATGCGGCGTTCGCCGCCGGCCGTCGAGGCGCATCGCTGCCTGTCGCGGCCTGCGCGGCGACCGGCGGGGGTTCCGCCGCGGCGCGAGTCGTTGAGCCCTCCGGTCGCGATGCTGACGCGGATGGAGGCTGCGAACCCGCCGGGGCGGGCGTGGCGTTGGGTGTCGCGCTGGATGCGGGGGTGGGCGTGGCCGTTGGCGCCGGTGTGGCGGTGGATGTGGCGGCCGGTGCGGGCGAGGCGGATGAGGAGATCGCGGTCGGCGATACCACCATCTCCGCGCTGGCGCGTGCGGAGCGGTCGGGCGAGTCGCACCCCACGCCGAGGATCGCCACGAGCATGAGGGCGCAGCCAGCGAGGACTCTGTGGCGAGGCATGGGCTATGCCTCCCGGACGACCGGGTTCACGAGCGCGCCAAGGTTGCCGATCTCGATGCGCACCACGTCGCCGGCCTTCATCCATTCCTGCGGGTTGCGGCCCATGCCGACGCCCGCGGGCGTCCCGGTGAAGAATATGTCCCCCGGTTGCAGCGTGACCGCCTCCGAGACGTATTCGATGATCTGCGGGATGTTGAAGATCAGGTCGTCCGTGGACGACTCCTGCTTCAGCACGCCGTTCACCCACAGCCGAACCGGCAGCGCGTGCGGGTCGGGCACCTCGTCCCGCGTGACGAGGTAGGGGCCGATGGGGCCGTGGGTGTCGAAGCCCTTGCCCATCATCCAGGTGGGGAAGTGCATCTGCCAGTCGCGCACGGAGACGTCGTTGCCGTTCATGTACCCGGCCACGTGGGCCAGCGCGTCCGCCGCTGCGATGTGCCGGCCCCCCGTGCCGATGACGAAGCAGAGCTCCGCCTCCCAGTCCACCTGCTCGCTGGCCTTAGGCACCTCGATTGCCTCGCCGGTGCCGACGATGCAGGAGCGCACCTTCGCGAAGACGATGGGGCGGGTGGGGACGGTCGCGCCGATCTCGGCGGCGTGGGCGCGGTAGTTCAGGCCGATCGCATAGACGGTGCGCGGCTCCGGGATCGGTGCGGCGATGCGGAATCCGGGCTCGTCCGTGCGCCAGGTCACGCCCGCGTCGCGCAGCGCGGCCTCATCGCGGCGCGGTTCCGCCCACGCCACCACCGCGCGCGCCGCATCGAGCCCTTCGTCGCCCAGGTCCAGCAGGCCGAGCATGTCGGCGGGAAGTGCGCGCAGGGCGTGCGTGCCCCCGTCCGCGGCGCGTGCCGCGAAGCCGCGCGCGAGGTCGACCACGTGGCCGCTCCCCAGCGTCGCCCCCAGGCGCGTCGTGCCGCGAGACGTGTAGGTGACCAGTCGCATGGGGGGCTCCTTCGGTGCGTCGCGCCGCGGGGCGCGTTCCGACGCTGCGATGCTATCCGAGCGCCGGGCGCGGTTCCACCGGCCAGCGGGCGCCTCGATGTCTACTTCATGCCGGAGAAGGTGAACTTCTGGGCGCGGCGGTTGCCGTTGTCGTTCACTTCCGCCGTGTAGACGTTCCCCTTCGAGTCCACGGCGACGTCATGGAGGATGTAGAAGCTCCCCGGATCCGTGCCGATCCCGTCGCCGAAGTCGCCCAGTGACTCGAGTGTGCGGCGATCCAGGACCTCGATCTTCTGCTTGATCCGGTCGATCACGTACAGGAACTCCTGCGCCGGGTCGGGCGAGAAGGCGGTCCGCGAGGCGGTCATCCCGCCCTTCACCAGCCCGTCCGCCAGCTCGCTGATCGGCTTGCCGAACGCCTCGCCCGGGAGGGCGCTCGGGGGGAAGGTGCCGCGGCTCAGGAAGACCTGCGTCACGTAGGCGCCGGCCGGGGTGAACACCTGCACGCGTTTGTTCGCGCGGTCGCTCACGTACACCAGGCCGTCGTTGGAGATCCGTACCGCGTGTACCAGGTCGAACTGCGGCGCGCCCGGACCGCCTTCGCCCGCCTCCGCTGCCGCCGCGCCGCGCACCTCGTCCGGCGCGGGGTCGGTGGGCACGTTGCCGAACGCGCCCCACATCCGCTTGAACGCCCCCGTGTCCGCATCGAAGACGATGATGCGGCGGTTGCCGTAGCCGTCCGCGACGAACACCTCCCGCGTGGGGGCGTACATCACCACGTCGGCCGCGCCGTGCACGTTCTGCGTGTCGCTGTTGCCCCGGCTCTGCCCACGCCGGCCGATCTGCATCACGAACTCGCCGGACGTCGTGAACTTCAGGATCTGGTCGTCGCCCGGTTCCTGCGGCGTCCCGGTGCCGCTGCCGCCCATCCACACGAAGCCATCCGCGTCCACGCTGATGCCGTGCTCGGTGCCGAACCACTCGTAGCCCGGCCCCTCGCCGCCCAAGCCCTGCAGGTAGTTGCCGTCGGCATCGAACTCCACGACGGGCGGCGCGGCGACCTGGCCGGGAAGCACCGTGCGCGGGCGATGGATGACCCAGACGTGGTCGTCCGGGGCGACGGCGACGCCGCTCACCAGCCCGAACACCTGCCCCGCGGGGAGGCGAGGCCACGCCGGGTCGACCTCGAACGTCGGCAGCTTTCGGTCGGCGGGCCCTGGCATGGCAGTCCTTCCTCGACCGGGCCGGAGCGGTGCGGATCCCCGCGCCCGCGTCCCCCTCGGCACGTGCAGCGCCGGGAGTGTAGCGCGCACCATGCGAGGTGCGGACGGGCGATTCGCGAAACGGCCACCGGTCGGGCGCCGCGCGCGATGGGCGCGCAACCGCGCTCCCCTGACCCTGTGGTTGCCGGGGCGCGTCGCCCCGCGGGCGGGAAGCCGCATGGACACCCTCACTTCCGGGCTGCGAGTGGTCACAGCCAACGGAGACGTGCTTGGATTGATCCAGGACGTGACGCCGGACCGGTTCCGCGTCGTCCGGTCCGGGCTGCCGGATCTCTGGCTGGCCTCGGACGCCGTGTCGGACGTGCGCGGGGAGCTGGCAGTCCTGAAACCGCACGATTACGAGGCGGGCCGGTGGCGCGTGAGCCCCGGCTAGCCCGCGCGACATCGGCGTCTCGCCGGAACGCCGGGATCGCCAGAGCGCAGGGATCGAGGCAGCGCCATGCAGTTCGGCATCTTCTCCGTGGGCGATGTCACGCCCGATCCGCTCACCGGGCGCGCGCCCACCGAGGCCGAGCGCATTCAGGCGATGGTCGCGATCGCGCTGAAGGCGGAGGAGGTCGGGCTGGACGTGTTCGCCACCGGCGAGCACCACAACCCGCCCTTCGTCCCCTCATCCCCCACCACGCTGCTCGGATACATCGCCGCGCGCACCTCGCGGATCATCCTGTCCACCGCGACGACGCTCATCACCACGAACGATCCCGTGAAGATCGCCGAGGACTACGCGATGCTCCAGCACCTCGCGGGCGGCCGCGTGGACTTGATGCTGGGGCGGGGCAACATGGGGGAGGTCTACCCGTGGTTCGGGCAGGACGTCCGCCTGGGCCTGCCGCTGGCCATCGAGAACTACGAGCTGCTGCACCGGCTCTGGCGCGAGGACGCGGTGGACTGGTCCGGGCGCTTCCGCACGCCGCTGCAGTCGTTCACCGCCACGCCTCGTCCGCTGGACGGGGTGCCGCCCTTCGTGTGGCACGGATCCATCCGCACGGCGGAGATCGCGGAGCAGGCCGCGCGGTACGGCGACGGCTTCTTCCACAACAACATCTTCTGGCCCATCGAGCACACCACGCGCATGGTCACGCTCTACCGCTATCGCTTCGAGGAGCACGGCCACGGCCGCGCGGACGAGGCGATCGTGGGCCTCGGCGGGCAGTTCTTCGCGCGTCCCAACTCGCAGGATGCCGTGCGGGAGTTCCGGCCGTACTTCGACAATGCGCCGGTGTACGGGCACGGGCCGTCGCTGGAGGACTTCACCGCGCAGACGCCGCTCACCGTAGGGAGTCCGCAGCAGGTGATTGACCGCTACGCGCGGATGCGCGAACACGTGGGCGACTACCAGCGCCAGCTGTTCCTGGTGGATCACGCCGGGGTCCCGCTGCAGACGGTGCTGGAGCAGATCGAGATCCTGGGCAGCGAGATCGTCCCGACGCTACGCAGGGAGATGGCCGCGAACCGACCCGACCAGGTGCCGGAAGCACCCACGCACGCTTCGATGAAGGCGGCACTCAGCGCGGGATAGCGCGAGGCGTGGCTGGCCCTAGTGCGACTGCGCGAAGGACTCGGAGGGCTGCGCCGGATCCTCAACGTCCGGGTCGGCCTCGGAGGTGGGCACGTTAAATCCGAGGCGAAGGAAGCGATCTACCACCCGGACGAACTGATCTGTGCTCATGCGTCACCCTCGCTTGCGAGACAGCGAGGTGAGCGTGCGCCTCTGGCCATTGCGCCGGCAGCGCCTCGGCGACATAGGTATTGCAGAAACGTTGCAAAGCAGAAGCCCGCCTCACGGCGGGCTCCCGTCTCTCGTCGAAACTGACGAAGGCTACTCGACGGTCTTGCCGGCGGCCTCTGTCTCGTCGCGGCCCATGCCGATGCGGCGAGCCATGATGACCTTCTGGATATCCGCGGTGCCCGCCGGGTGCAGCGCGACGATCGCCCCGCGGAGGTAGTGCTCCAACTCGGCGGCCGTCACGTCCCACTTCGGGTCGCTGGTCAC
>JAQCJS010000014.1 GCA_027592975.1 Chloroflexota bacterium | reverse complement strand
CGCCGGCTGCGCCAGCGGCGGGGAGGAGACGCCCGCGGCTGAGCCGGAGGCGGTCCGGGAGGTCACGTTCATGGCCGGCTTCCGGGCGCAGGCGAACCTGCCGTTCGTCGCCGCCTATGTCGCGGAGGCGAACGGCTACTTCGCGGAGGAGGGGCTGCAGGTCACGATCCAGCACTCCTCCGGGCAGGACGAGCACCTGAAGCTGCTGCTGGACGGGGCGGTCGACTTCACCACCGGAACCGCCGCCCAGGCGCTCCGCCGGGTGCACGAGGGGCTCCCGGTCCAGGCGATCGCGCTCTTCGGGCAGCGCGGCGACCAGGGATACGTAGCGCACGCCGACTCAGGGATCGCCGGCCCAGCCGACTTCCGAGGGCGGACGGTCGGGTTCAAGGCGGGCGTGGTCCCGGCGGAGCTCCACGCGCTGCTGGCGACGGCCGAGCTGACCGTGGACGACGTGGAGCTCGTGGGGGTCGGCTTCGACCCGCGCGTGTTCATCGAGGGCGGGGTGGATGTCTACCCAGTATTCCTGAACAACGAGCCGGACACGATTCGCCGCGCTGGCGTCGCCATCAACGTCATCGACCCCCACGAGTTCGGCGTGCCAACGCTGGGCCTGACCTACCTCGCGCGGTCCGATGTCGACCCCGACCTGGCGGAGCGGTTCCTGCGCGCCACCATGCGTGCCGCCCACTGGATCGAGGAGCACCGCGAGGAGGCGGTGGAGGTCACGCTCCGCCACGCAGAGGGCGCGGACGGCGAGCACCAGCGGTACCTGCTGGACACGGACCTCGCCGCGGCGCAGCGCGAGGACGGGTTGACGGGCCTCTCGACGGTCACGCAGTGGGGAGCGCTCCACCAGGTGCTGCTCACCTACGGTGTGATCGATTCGCCGGTGGACGTGGAGGCTGTCATGGGACAGGCGATCCTGGAACGGCTCTACGAACGGGGCGAGATCCAGTAGCCCCGGTGGTCTAGGCGCGGGTGGTCGAGGCGCGTCAGAAGAGCGTCACGGAGCCCACGCCGACGATGTTGCCGTCCACGCGCAGCTCGATCTCCCACACTCCCGCCGCGATCCCCTCCGGCGGAGCGTAGCCGACCCAGAACCGGCCGCTCTCCCCGGACGTCCACGAGATGGTCGCGGAGGCAAACACCGGCCAGTTGTCGTGGAACACGCTCCACTCGACGTGCGCTGCGCCAGACATCCCGGCGACGTCGAAGAGCATGAGGAGCTGGTCGCTGCCGGAGAACGCGCCGACGGAGACGCTCCCGTCCAGTGTGACGCCGGACGCTGCGGCCTGGTAGACGGCGGACGGCGTCCCGAGCGGCACTCCCACGACCGCCGTCGCGGTGGCCATGCGGATGTCGGCCACGTAGAGGTCCAGCCGCCACTCTCCGCTCGGGATGCCTGCCGTCCCGGGTGCTGTGATGCGGTCGGTAACGTGACCGAACAGCCCGGCGGACCAGACGAACGACGAGGAGAGCGACTCTTGGCGGACGCCGTCCAGGAACCAGCGCTCCTCGACGACGGTGCCGTCAGCGACGCCGCTGACCTCGTATTCGTAGTAGAGGGTGCCCAGGCCAGCCGCGAAGCGCGTCTCGTAGTCGAACAGATCGCGGCCCTGCGCGCTCTCGATCGCGTTCTCGGCGAACGCCGGGCGGGAGACGTACGCCGCGGACGGGGGAGGGGTGGCGAGCGAGCCGGGGAGCGTGGCAGTCCGATGGAGTGGTGCCTGGAAGCTTCGGGCCTCGCGTGCCTCGTCCAGCAGCGGGGTGACGAAGTCCAGGGGGCGCACCTGTCCGACGGTGCCGGAGGGGACGTACTCGTCCTGTGCGAGGAATCCAACGAGCGCGCCGAACCGGTCGAATGCCGGCCCGCCGGCGGCGCCGTACGGCATGCGGCCGTCCATCTTGAACCAGGTACGTCCGGTGCGCAGAGCGCTACCCCGTTGCCCGGTGATCGTCGCCTGCGCCGTCTCCACGACTTGAGGGCCGAGGGACGATTCCGGGGCGCTCATCCCCGGATGCCCGAAGAGGCGGAGGGCGAAGCCGGTGCTCGCGGTGGTTGCATAGCCCAGGATCGCTGCTGGCACGTCCAGCCCGCCATCCGCGAGTGGTTGCCCGTCGAGGTCGCTGACCACGCGGAGTACCGCCAGGTCGATGCCTGGATCGGCAGCGACGAGCTCGGCGAGGAACTCGCGCACCGGCTCTGTCCCGGGCACCCGGTTGGTCGCGATGATGATGTGGGTGTAGGCGTCGGTGCCGTCCGGCCCGTACGGGCGTACGACCGGGTACGCCGTGGCGATCAGGCCAGCCTCGCTGTCGAGGACGACGCCAGATCCGTACCGGACAATCTGCTCGAAGCCGCCCGAGCGGTCAGCAGCCAGTACCTGAACGACCGAGAGCGCAAGCGTGTGGTCGTCCAGCACCTGACCACCGGTGCTCGCCCCCGTCGGCCCGTCAGCTCCGGGGTTCACCACGATCGGCGTCGCCTGCGGCTCCTGGGTCGCGGCCGCGGTGGCCGTCGGCTTGGGAGTGCCCTCACCCGGGATCAGCTCGGCGGTGCGTTCGCACGCGATCAGGAAGAACGCCCCCAGGACGAGGGCGGCCGTGAGCGCGACGCGTCGGTTGGGCGATCGCTTCCGCATCAGCGTGTAACCGTACCCCGCTCTGCAGCCGAAGGCGACCTGTGGAAGACAAGTCTGACGGGACTCATCTCACGCGAACACCGCGTTAGACTCCAGCGTACGAACAAGAACCGGAGGTCCGCCATGTCCTACGAAGCGATCGAGTACGACGTCCAGAATCGCGTGGCGACGATCACGCTGAATCGCCCGGAGCGCATGAACGCGATGAGCGATGCGATGCTGAACGAGTGGGAGGATGCGATCCGCCGCTCCGCAGATGACGATGGCGTGCGGGCGGTCATCCTCACCGGTGCCGGACGTGCCTTCTGTGCTGGCGCGGACCTCCAGGCTTCCGGGAATGATGACACGGTGCTCATGGCGGAACGGAGCGCTGGAGAGCGCCGCAACTCGCTGCGGTTGAGCGTCCACCGCATCCCGCTGGCGCTGCAGTATCTGGACAAGCCGTACATTGCAGCGGTCAACGGCGCGGCCGTGGGCGCGGGCATGGACATGGCGTCGATGGCCGATATCCGGATCGCCTCGGAGCAGGCTCGATTCGGGATGTCGTATGTGAAGGTCGGGCTGGTGCCGGGGGACGGCGGCGCGTGGCTGCTGCCTCGGCTGGTCGGCCTCCAGAAGGCGCTGGACCTGATCTGGAGCGGCGAGATCTTCGGCGCCCAGCAGGCGCTGGAGCTGGGCTACGTGCTGAAGGTCGCGCCGCACGACTCCTTCATGGACGAGGCGCGCGAGTACGCGGAGCGCGTCGCCGATGGGCCACCGGTGGCCATTCAGATGGCGAAGCGGCTCACCTACCGGAGCCTGGACCTGTCGTTCCCGGAGGCACTGGAGGCGGCGCAGGCCGCGTTTACCATCGCCCAGTCGACCGAGGACTTCCACGAGGGAACCGCGGCGTTCCGGGAGAAGCGTCAGCCCAACTTCCAGGGGCGCTAATCCGCGCTGGATGCTCGATCGCCGTCCGTGCCGATTAGTCTGCCGTTCACGTTTCTGCAACGCGACGATGACCGCCGTTCTCCACCATGTGCGCAAGCGCTGGAGGAATCCATGACTGGCACGCAACGCTCTCGATCACTCGCACCCCGGCGGACCATGCTCGGGGCGGTGTTCCTGCTGGCCAGCCTGGGAGCCCTGCTCACGGGAGGGTGCATTGGCGGCGATGAGGCCGATGAGGCGGCTGCGCCGACCGCGACCGCCCCTCAGCCGATCGCGAACAGCTCTGAG
Organism: Chloroflexota bacterium; assembly: GCA_027592975.1. The sequence continues at coordinate 7,165 of JAQCJS010000014.1, read as the reverse complement.
GCGGGCGGTGCGGCCGCTTCAGAGCAGCCCGGGGTGGTCCAGTCCGTCACGGACCTCTCGGACGTCGTGGCGCAGGTCATCAACTCCGTTGTCCTCATTGAGAACGGCTCGGGGCCCGGTAGCGGCTCGGGGATGGTGTTGGACACCGAGGGGCACATCCTCACCAACTACCACGTCATCGAGCAGCTTTCGACGATCAAGGTGACGCTGTATGACGGGAGCGCCTCCCTGGCGACGGTGGTGGGGACCGACCCCAGCAGCGACCTGGCCGTGGTCCGGGCAGACGGATTCGACCCGGGGCAGTTGCAGCCGGTCGTTCTGGGTGACTCCTCTGCCGTGCGGGTCGGCCAGGCAGTGTTCGCCATCGGCAACCCGTTCGACGAGCACTTCACCGTCACGCAAGGCATCATTTCCGCGCTCAACCGGAGTTCACCCTCGTTCGGCGGGCGCTCCATCCAGGGCGTGATCCAGACGGACGCGGCGCTCAACCCCGGGAACTCCGGTGGTCCGCTCTTCACCCTCGCCGGGGAGGTCATCGGCATCAACACTTCGATCCGCAATCCGCAGGGGCAGTCGTTCGCGGGCCTCGGCTTCGCCGTCCCGTCAAACACGGCGGTCCGATACATGCCCCAGCTGCTCGCCGGCGAGGAGATCCTCCACCCGCAGCTTGGCGTCGCGGGGCCGGTCAAGCTGGACGAGGTTTCCGCGGCTGAACTCGGCATCTCCACCACCCGAGGGCTCTACATCACCACGATCGCCCCGCAGGGGGCCGCGGAGCGCGCCGGGATGCAGCCGGGCGACGTGTTGATTCAGGTGAATGGGTTCCCGACGCATTCGTTCGAGGATCTCGCGCGCGCCATTGAGAGTGCAGAGGTGGGTGACGAGGTGGAGGTTGTCCTGCTCCGGGAGGGGCAGGAACTGCGATTGCCCGTGACGCTGCAGCCATGGACCGTCAGCTGACCGCGGGGCGGTGCTGACCATCGCACACGAAGCCCCGGGAGACCGGGGCTTCTTCTTGCGTTTTCTTGTGCAACGCTGACGTCTCCCCGGTGGCGTGACCGAACGCTCGCGGGGGAGAATCGTTACTGTCCGGGTGGGGCGGGGAGTCACGCACCGGAGGTGGGATGCCTTCTGCGACCGCATGGGCGCGCGTTGTCGCCGCCGTTCTCGTTGGCACCGTGCTGACGCTCTTCGTCACCAGCTCCACGGAGGCTCAAAACTCCGGGATCCTGTTCCCCGCCCCCGCCGGTAGCGAGTGGGGAGTGCTGGCCGGTTACAACACCGCCACGCACAACGGCATTGACCCGTATGCGCTCGACCTCTGGCGGGTGGATGCGGAGACCGGCGGGACACCGCTGCTCTCACCGATCGATGGCGAGGTCGGCTACGTCTCCAGTGACTGCATCTCCGTGCGTACGAGCGCGGTCAACCTGCTCCTCTGCCACGTCCTGCCGCTCGCCGGCCTGGAGCGCGGCGACCCCGTCAGCGCCGGGCAGCCCCTGGGGACCGTGGCCCCGGACGGCATGGCGAACAACAACGGGATCGCACACATCCACCTGCAGCTCAATGTCCGCAACGGTGACTGGGGCTCCAGCGGGGCTCCGCTCCCCTTCGCCGGTCCGTACGCTATCGAAGGCCAGGATTTCGAGGCGGCAACCACCCACAATGCTCACTTCGGGCGGCGGATCGTCTCCACGAACGGCTCGGCCGGAGGGGTACCGGTCGCTGGAGCACAGGCGCCGTCGGTCGACGCGTGGCCGGATCGCCTCGCTGCGCCGGGGATCGTCGTCACGCTCTCCGCGGCGGCGGCCCACGCCACCTCGCTGGCGTGGGTTCAGACAGCAGGGCCACCGGTGATCGTGGGTACCGCCACCGGTGAGGCGCTGACATTCCACACACCGGCGAATATCGGTAGCTCCCTGGACTTCCGGGTCACGGCCAGCGGTCCCGGGGGATCCGCCACGGATACGGTCCGGATCACCGTCGCGCAGCCTGTCGTGCAACCGGCCCCGTCAGCCGAGCCGGCGCCCCAGTCACAGCCGCAGGCGATCCGCGGCACGCTCCTCACGGGCGAGGTGGTGCCCGGAGTCAACCTGGTCATCTTCGGCGGAGGCACGCAGGAGGAGCTCATCACGGCGATCGGCTGTGACCAGCCGACCCTCACGCTCTGGGCATCACCGCCTGAGGGAGGCCTCATCCGGTTCGCGCCGCCTCCGACCCCTGCGTTTGTGAACGCGGAATGGTTCGCGCTGTTCCCCGGGGCGATCCCGGAGATGACCCCGCTCATCGTGCGTTGCGTCTAGCGGTTCAGCGTGGCTTCTGGTCCTGAGTTGGGCCCGATGAAGATGGCCCACACATTCCCCCGCGCTGCGCGCTATCCTGCCAACGGTCTTGAAGGGGGCGGCTGTTGGACCTGCGCGAGATCCTGCTGGTCGGGCACATCCTGGGCGTCGTGGTGATGGGGTTCGGGAGCGGGACGGCGATGCTGTCCAGCCTGACGGCCGGCCGGAACCCCGATGTCCGCGAGATCGTGCGCACGGTGGAGTTGGAACAGCTCGGCGGGCGTGTCACCTCGGTCGCCGCGGTGGTCGTGCTGCTGCTCGGCACCTGGCTCGTCATCGAGAGCGACGTGTACGACTTCTCACAGGCGTGGATCTCCGCCTCCTACGCCGCATGGTTCGTGGCGATGGCGATCGGCGGCATCGTGATGGGCCGCCACGGCCGGCGGGTGCTGACCGAGGCCCGAGCGGCGCTCGCTCGCGGGGAGACGCACAGTGACCGTCTGGTGGCGCAGTTCAACGCTCCGATCGCCAAGATCGGCGGCACGCTCCTCGGCCTGATGTACGTGGTGCTGATCTGGCTGATGGTGGCGAAGCCCGGACTGTAGCCCTCTGTCAGCCCTCAGGCGTCCAGCGTCTCGCCCGTCCCCGGCGGCTGGGCCGGGGACGGTAGCTCCAGCGCCCGCCCGGCGACAAGCAACCATGCCCCGTCCGCTGCCCGCGAGACACGCTGGTTTGCGCGGCCCAGCACGTCCCGGTACGCGCGGCCCAGCGGGTATGGGGGGACGAGTCCGGAGCCGACTTCGTTCGTGACGACGATCGTGGGCCCCGGGCGACGGCGCCCCGCCTCGATCAGCCGGTCGACCTCCCCGTCGAGCGCTGTTTCCAGCGCGTCGAGCGCGTCCAGCGTCGGCTCCTCGTCGTCCAGTTCGAGCAGTCGGTTCGTCACCCACAGCGAGAGGCAGTCCAGCAGGACGCACGCGTCCCCGGGCGCGTCCGCGACCGCCTCCGCGATCGCGCGGGGCTCCTCCACGGTCATCCAGTCGGCGGGCCGGCGCGCTCGGTGCCGGGCGACACGGTCCCGGAGCTCTTCGTCGCCGGGCTCCATCGTGGCGAGGTAGTAGACCGGGCGCCGCGATTCGCCGGCGAGGTGTTCGGCGAAGGCCGACTTGCCGCTGCGTGCGCCACCCGTGACCAGGAGGAGCCGGCCCACGGCTAGAGCTCCAGGAGGGGTTCTGCCCAGCCGTGGTTCACGGAGGCAACGACCGCGAGCCAGAGCGCCACCTGCGCGACCTCGATCCCCGCGCCGTAGACGTCGCCGGTCACCCCATCCAGCATCCGCGCGGCGGCTCCGGCGATCAGGATCGCCGTGAGCGCCGCGACCAGCACGAGCACGAGCCCCGCGACGCCGAACGCGAGGAGTGCGACGGACACGCCGATGGCGGTGGCGAGCGGTGCGGCGATCGGCCAGAGTCCGGCGTGGATCGCATGGCCCAGGCCACGGGGGCGTGCCGGCCGGAAGAGGAGCGCGACCGGCACCACCGTCCAGCGTGCAAGGACCGGAGCGACCAGGAGCGCTGCGGTCTTCGCCTCCTCCGGGAGGCTGGCCAGCGCTGACCACTGCGCGAGCAGTACCAGCACCAGTGCCATGACCCCGGCGGGGCCGGTGTTCCCCTCGCTCATCACGCCGAGCCGCTCGGCGCGGTCACCCTGCACCGCCATGCCGTCCGCCGTGTCTGCCACCCCGTCCAGGTGGAGCCCGCCCGAGAAGAGCGCGAGCGCGGCGACCAGGAGGGCGGCGGTGGGGGCGGCGGGGAGCAGCTCGCTCAGGCCTCGCTCCACGAGCACCAGCATCACGCCGATCAGCAGCCCGGCGAACGGATACCAGCCGAGCGCCTGCGCGAAGACGCGGTCGTCGTACGTCTGCACCTTCCGGAGTCGGAGCGGAGTCAGGAACTCGATGGCGATGAGCGCGCCGTTCAGGACCGGCACGTCAGGACTCCGGTTCCACAACGTCCTCCGACCCCGAGACACCAGCCTCGGCGAACGTGGACATCTCGTCGAGTACCCGGCAGGCGGCGACGCACAGCGAGATGCCGAGCGCTGCCCCGCTGCCCTCGCCCAGCCGCATCCCCAGGTCCAGAAGCGGCTCGAGTCGGAGGTGCTCCAGCGTGGCCGCGTGGCCGGGCTCCGCGGAGCGGTGCGATGCCAGCAGGTACGGCCGGACCTCCGGGGCGACCGCCTCCGCGATCAGGGCGGCGGCGCCGGAGATGATCCCGTCGATTACCGCCGGAACGCGGAGGGATGCCGCTCCCAGGTAGACCCCCGCCAGCATGCCGATCTCGTACCCGCCCACCTTCATCAACAGGTCCAGGCCGTCCTGCGCGTCGGGCCGGTTCACCGCCAGCGCGGCCTCCACGGCACGCACCTTCGTCTCGAAGCGGTCGTCGTCGATGCCGGTCCCACGCCCGGTCACGGCGCGGGCGGGGTGACCGGTGGCGGCTGCGATGATCGCAGCCGCGGCAGTGCTGTTCCCGATCCCCATCTCGCCTGCGCCCACGATCTCCAGCCCCGCGCGCCGGGTCTCCTCGGCGACGAGGTTGATGCCCGCGGCGACCGCAAGGCTCGCGTGGTCACGGGACATCGCCGGCCCGCGGGTGATGTCCGCCGTCCCCGGCCCGAGTCGCAGGCGGACGAGGCGCGGGTCCTCGGGCGTCTCCGATGCGACCCCCGCGTCCACCACGAGGACGCGGGCCCCGGCATGGGCGGCCAGCACGTTGATGGCGGCACCCCCGGCCAGGAAGTTCTGCACCATCTGCCCGGTGACCTCCGGTGGATAGGCAGAGACCCCCTGCGCCGCGACGCCGTGGTCACCGGCCGCGATCACGACCAGCCGGTGATCGAGACGCGGGCGGGCCAGCCCACGGATGCCGGCGATCCGGAGCGCCAGATCCTCCAGCCGTCCCAGCGACCCCGGGGGCTTGGTGAGCGATTGCTGCCGCTCGGCTGCGGCGTGGGAGGCCCTGGCGTCCAGCGGGCCGATCGCCGCGGCAGTGGCCCGGATCAGCTCGTTCGCTTGGGAGACGTGCATGCGGTTGTGGTCCTCGCTGCCGGATCCGGAGGGCGCGCGGCGCCGGTTGGCGGCTCAGGGGCAGTGTACGCGGCGCGGCTGTCAACAGCCTGCCTCAGCTCCGGGAGGGCCCGCGACACCGGCTGTCCCGTCTCTGCAATGCGTTGGGGTAATAAGTTTGTGATTTCGTGAACGCCCGGGTTGACAAGGTGGGGGCGGTGACTATGCTCTTGTTGTCACAAGCACGAGCCGTTCACGCTCGTGATGCGTGGCCAGCCGAATCTCGGGTCGAGACCGGGGGACCCAATTTGATGGGGTGAATCCTTCCAGTGGGAAGGACGGGCATACTGAACCAGCCCGAACCCGACAGCTAACCTCGGAGGCTGCCTGGATCAGCCCGGCCGGCGGGATGCCGGATGCGGACGATTCCAGAAGGAGGGCGGCAATGATCGTAAGCGCGCCGCCAAAGAAGTGCCCGCGTTGTCGCGGGCTGATGATCATCGAGGACGACTGGTACGGCCAGTTTGGGACGTGTGTGGCCTGTGGCTACGTGCACGAGGCCCAGCGCTGTGACCCGAAGGACCTCGAGGAGGAAGAGCGCCTGGCCGCCGGCAAGCAGCGCCGCCGCCAGCCCTCGCACGGCAAGCTCCGCCTCTAGGCGCTTCCGCCCTCCAGGCCCCCCGCCCCTCCGCTGCCCTCGCAGCTGCCCTCGCTGCCGAGCAGCAGCTAGCGCGGGCGTCCGTCAGGCGCTGGCCCAGCGCTGAATCCAGTATTCATAGGAGTCCTGCAGCGCCAGCCACGACGCCTCGACCACGTCCGTCGAGGCGCCGACGGTCCGCCAGAGGTGCGCGCCGTCCGAGGACTCGATGAGCACGCGCACCGCCGCGTCGGAGCCGCCCGCGGGGTTGATGATGCGTACCTTGTAGTCCACCAGGTGTACGTGCTCCAGCTCCGGGAAGGACTCCAGCAGCCCGCGCCGCACCGCACCGTCCAGCGCGGAGACCGGTCCGTTGCCGTCGGCCGCGGTCTGCGTCAGCGTCGCGCCGACGCGCACCTTGACCATCGCCTCGGCCTGCATCTCGTTCTCCTCGGCGCCGCGCAGGTTGCGGCGGCGCTGCACGATCAGGAAGTCCTCCATCTCGAACGGCGCCACGTAGCCGTCCAGCGATCGACGGACCAGCAGCTCGAACGAGGCCTCCGCGCCCTCGTACTGGAAGCCCTTCGCCTCCTGCTCCTTCACGCGGTCGGCGAGCGCGCTCGCCTCGGCGTCCGTGAGCGCGATGTCGGCCGCCTGCTCGCTCAGCTTGGCCAGGATGTTGCGCCGCCCCGACAGCTCGGAGACGAGCACGCGCTCCGCGTTGCCGACCAGCGCCGGGTCGACGTGGGTGTAGGAGCCCGCCGACTTCGTGATCGCAGCGACGTGCAGCCCCGCCTTGTGCGCGAACGCGCTCGTCCCCACGTAGGGCTGCTGCGCGTTGGGCGCGAGGTTCGCCAGCTCCGAGGCGAAGTGCGCCAGCTCCGTGAGCCGCGCCAGTTGCTGCGCGCTGATCACCGCGATGCCGAGCTTGAGCTGGAGGTTCGCGATCACCGAGATGATGTTCGCGTTGCCGCAGCGCTCGCCCCAGCCATTGAGGCAGGCCTGCACCTGCGTCGCCCCGGCCTGCACCGCCAGCAGCGTGTTCGCAACCGCGAGGTCGGCGTCGTTGTGGACGTGGATGCCGATCGCGCAGTCCACGCTGCGCCCCGCCTCGGTCACTCCGCGCACCACCGCCTCCGGCAGCGAGCCGCCGTTGGTGTCGCAGAGTGCGACCGTCGA
>JAQCJS010000013.1 GCA_027592975.1 Chloroflexota bacterium | reverse complement strand
CGTCGATCGTGCGTGTCACGACCTCCGGCTTGCCCACGGTCATCTCAAAGCCCTCGCGGCGCATCGTCTCCACCAGCACGGCGAGCTGCAGCTCACCGCGGCCGTAGACCGCGTAGGTGTCCGGGCGGTCGGCGGGCTCCACCTTGATCGAGACGTTGCCCAGGATCTCCTGATCCAGGCGGCTCTTCAGCAGGCGCCCGGTGAGCTTGTCGCCGTCCTGTCCGGACAGCGGCGAGGAGTTCACGCCGATGGTCATGGACATGCTCGGTTCGTCCACGCTGATCACGGGGAGCGGACGGGGGTCGGCCATGTCGGCCAGCGTCTCGCCGATCGTGATCTCCGGGATGCCCGCGATCGCGATGATTTCGCCGGGGCCGGCGGTGTCCGCGCTGGTGCGCTCCAGCGCCTCCGTCACGAACAGCTCCACGATCTTCGCGTTCTGGATGGTGCCGTCCACGCGGCACCACGCGACCGTCTGGCCCTTCTTCACCGATCCCTCGTGCACGCGGCAGAGCGCGAGGCGACCGAGGTACGGCGAGGCGTCCAGGTTGGTGACCAGTGCCTGGAAGGGGCGGCCCTCCTCGTAGGTGGGGGCCGGGATGTGCGTAAGGATGGTCTCGAACAGCGGATCCAGGTTCTCGCCCGGGACGTTGATGTCCAGCGTGGCGGTGCCGGCCTTCGCGTTGGTGTAGACGATCGGGAACTCGATCTGCACGTCCGTCGCGTCCAGTTCCAGGAACAGTTCGTACGTCTCGTCCACGACCTCGGCGACGCGGGCGTCCTGGCGGTCGATCTTGTTCACGACCAGGATCACCGGCAGGTGCAGCGAGAGGGCCTTGCGGAGGACGAAGCGCGTCTGCGGCAGCGGCCCCTCGGAGGCGTCGACCAGCAGGAGGACGCCGTCCACCAGGGTCAGACCGCGCTCCACCTCGCCGCCGAAGTCGGCGTGGCCGGGGGTGTCGACGATGTTGATCTTCACGTCGCCGCGGCGCACGGCGGCGTTCTTCGCGAGGATCGTGATGCCCTTTTCGCGCTCCAGGTCGTTGTTGTCCATGATCCGGTCGATCACGGCCTCGTGGGCCGAGAACGTCCCGGACTGGCGCAGCATGGCGTCAACCAGGGTGGTCTTGCCGTGGTCGACATGCGCGATGATCGCGACGTTGCGGAGGTCATTCCTGATGGCGGTCACGCGGGCACGATCCTGACGTTAGGCGAGCAGCAGTCGAAACTGGTTGCGGCGGCTGGGTGGTGTCTGGCGGGAGTGCGGGGCTCGGCTGAGCACGCCCGCGCGATCACCATGATCTCATGATCACAGCCAACGGCCCCCCGCGCCAGCAGGGGTATTGCCCCGGAAGCACGACAGCCGCCCGGGGGCGGCTGTGTGAGGTGCATTCGACCGGCCGTGGCCGGGAGCAGGGTGGCTAGGCGGTCGCGGGCTTCTTCTTCGCCGCGGGACGCGGAACCCAGCCTCGAGCGGCGGCGTTGGAGAATTCCTTCTCAGCGCCGCAGTGCTTGCAGGTGCCTACGCTGGTCGGGCCACCGGGTGCCGGCAGCATCCAGTGGTGAGTCTCGCACACGATTGCACGCGTCTTCGTCGCCATATCCCCCCCTGGCTAGACCCATGTCCGGCGTTCGGGTGTCCCCGCCCGGCGCCTGCATCACCATAACAGAATTCGGCGCCGGTGTGACGGGTACGTGAAGGTTAGACCCAGTTATTGCACAGGAGTTGTTAGCCCGGTCAACCCGGCCGCCTAGCCGGTGGCGACCACGATCAGCGTCCCGGCGAGGCAGAACACCGTCCCAATGGCCACGCGCATGGTGGGGCGCTCCCCCAGGAACGCCATCGACAGCGGGACGACCATGAGCGGGGAGGTGGAGTTGAGGATCACCGCCCGCGCTGCGCCCGCCTCCGCCACGGCGTAGATGTAGAGCAGGCTCCCGATCGCCGTGCCGCCGATCCCAATCGCCATGACCAGCGGCAGGTCGCTGGGGGCCGGGAGCCGCCGCAGGATCGCCCCTCGCGTGGCCGCCAGCGCAACCACGGAGATCACGATGCCGCCCGCCGGGATCCGGATGGCGCCCGCAGCGATGGCACCGAGGTCGCCCCGGCCACCCGCCAGCAGGAGCGTGGCGGCGGCCCAGGCCCCCGCGACGACCACCAGCACCGCCACCGTCGCCATGGGGCCCAGGCGGCTCGGCCCCGTGAGGTCCGGAAGCTCCTGCACCTGCCCGGAGACCACGAAGTAGGTGCCCACGATCACGGCGGCGCCGCCGAGCAGCAAGTCCCAGCCCGCCGGCTCGTTCAGGATGCGCACGCCGCCGGCCGCGCTCATGGCGACCCACAGCGCGGTGGCGGTGGGGGACATCCGCTGCAGCCCGATCCTCGGCAGCGCGCGCACGTACATCGTGTCGCCGATGCCATAGCCGATGCCCGCGCTCAGGATCATCGCCAGGATCGCCGCCCACGGCGCGTTGGCCAGCTCGCGCTGGCTGCCGGTGAGGAACAGCAGTGCGATCACGAAGGGCGAGGCGATCAGGAAGCGCAGGCCGCTCAGCACCGCCCCGCCGTAGCGCGTGCCGAGGCGTGCGAGCGCGACGCTGGTGCCGGCCCAGCAGAACGCGGAGACCAGGGCTGCGGCTTCGCCCACAGGGGCCCTTCCTCGTCCGAGGCGGACGTGGGCCCCATGTTCGCCGCCGCGCGCGTGAGGCGATAGCCGACGCGCCGGACAGCCTCCGGCGCGCTAGGGGAGCGCAGCCTCGATCTGGTCGATGTGGCCGTTGTCGTGCGCCGGGCCGCCGCGGACGATGAGGTCGCCGACCGGGGCGTCGCCGGGGCGGAAGCCCTGCGGCATCTCCTTCGCCAGCGTCTCGTCGTCCACATGCTCGATCGCGGCGAGCGCGGCGGCGTGACCGACCTTGATCTCGTCGAGGAGGCTCGCGATGTCCGCGGAGCGGCGCTCCTCCACCTGGCCCGCGTTGATCTCGTCGATCGTGTGGGGCGGCATGAAGGGCAGTCCGGCCTCCCACGCCTGCAGGCGCTGGATCACCCGGTCGACGCCGTTGCCGCGCGCGGCGAGGTGCGACAGTGCGTCCCGCACCACCCATGTGCCCTCGGTCAGCGGCCGCTCGCCCGCCTCGATGATGCGGTCGCGTAGCGCCGCGAGCCGTTCGTCCACCTGCCGGATGCCCGCGATGATCTCGTCGCGTGTCGTCATGTCGTCCCCCTCGCCTGTGGTCGCGGATGATAGCCGATCGCCGTCGGGCTGGTGCGGGAGCGGCGAGGGCTACGAGGTGGTCGCGGGGGCATCCTGGACGTCCGCGGACGCCGGGTCGTCCGTGATCACGCCGCCGTCGCCGGAAGCCGCGTAGGCCATGCGGTAGAGCCGTGCGTAGACGCCGTCCAGCGCCAGCAGTTCCGGGTGGCTGCCCTGCTCGATGATCCGCCCGCGCTCCAGCACCACGATGCGGGTGGCGTCGCGGATGGTGGAGAGCCGGTGCGCGATCACGAAGGAGGTACGCCCCTTCAGCATCTCCCGCAGCGCCGCCTGGATGACCACCTCGGTCTGCGTGTCCACGTTCGCCGTCGCCTCGTCCAGCACCAGGATGCGCGGATCCGCGATCAGCGCGCGCGCGAAGGAGATCAGCTGCCGCTGCCCCACGGACAGGTTGTGGGCGCGCTCTGCGAGCTCCGTGTCGTAGCCCTGCGGCAGCCGGCGAATGAATGTGTCCGCGCCCATGAGCTGCGCGGTCGCCTCGACCTCTTCGTCGGTCGCTTCGAGGCGCCCGTAGCGGATGTTCTCGCGGATCGTGCCGGAGAAGAGGAACGGATCCTGGAGCACCACGCCCATTTGGCGGTGCAGGTCGGACAGCTTCATGTCGCGTACGTCCACGCCGTCGATGCGGATCGCGCCCTCGGTCACGTCGTAGTAGCGGCCGATGAGGTTCGTCATCGTGCTCTTGCCCGCGCCGGTCTGGCCGACGAAGGCGATCGTCTCGCCCGCCTTCACGTGCAGATCGATGTGCTGGAGCACGGGCCGCCCGGTGACGTACGCGAACGTCACGTCATCGAAGTCCACGCGGCCCTGCACCTCGAACGATCGCGCGTCCGGGCGGTCGACGACCTCGGGCTTCGTGTTCAGGACCTCGATGATCCGCTGCCCCCCGGCCATCGCGCGCTGGATCTGCGTGTACTGGAGCACCAGGTCGCGCACCGGGTCGAAGAAGCGCGAGATGTAGAGCACGAACGCGGTGACGATGCCGACCGTCAGTTCGCCCTGCGCCACGCGCATCCCGCCGACCACCAGCACCAGGGCGGTGGACAGCGCCACGACGCCCTCCACGATCGGCAGCACGGCGGCGGAGAGCCGTCCCGCGGAGACGTTCGCGCGCAGGTTCTGCCGGTTGACCGCATCGAAGCGCCGCGCGTTCTCGTCCTCCCGGGAGAGCGACTGGATCACGCGCACGCCGGAGACGTTCTCGTTCAGCGTGGCGTTCACGGTGGAGATCGTCTGTCGCACGGCGACGAACGCCTGTCGAGCGCGCCGCTGCCACACGACCATCACCGCCACCAGGATCGGCACGCTGGCGAACGTCACGAACGCCAGCTCCACGTCCCGTTCGATGAGCAACGCGATCACGATGAACAGCACCAGGATGTCGGACAGCACGGTCAGGCTGCCCGTGGTGAGCAGCTCCTGCAGCGCCGTCACGTCGCTGGTGACGCGCGACATGATGCGGCCGACCTCGTGCCGGTCGATGAACGACAACGACAGCCGCTGGATGTGGGCGAACATCTCCGTGCGCAGCCGCAGCAGGATGCGATGGCCGATGTACCCGGTCTGCGTGAGCTGGAGGTACTGGAACGCCCACGAGACGGCCACCGTGGCGGCCAACCACATCACCCAGCGCGACAGCCCGTCCATGTCGCCTCGGACAGCGTCGTCCACGGCAAAGCCGATGAGCAGCGGCTGGACGGTGGATGCGAGCGAGAAGCCGAGGACGCCGAACAGCGCGACGAACGCGCGCACCTTGAACGGCTTGAGGTAGGGCAGCAGTCGCGCCACGACGGTGCGGTCATAGATCTTGCCCAGGTCGTCGTCGTTCCACCCGTCCATGCCACGTCGGGCGTTCGGGCCCATGCTCGTGGCGCTGGTGCTCCAGCCGCCCGCCGATCCGCCGCCCCAGAAGCCCATGTGCTCCCCCTACGCCCGCGTCGCGGCCGCGCCGGAGGACGCCTCGAAGGCCTCCTCCTGGTCGCGCAGCTCGAGCTCGTAGATGCGCTGGTACAGGCCGCCGCCACGCGCGAGATCCTCGTGCTTGCCGCGCTCCACGATCGCGCCACGATCCAGCACCAGGATCGTGTCGGCCGCCTTCACGGTGCGTAGCCGCTGCGCGATGACGAAGGTGGTGCGTCCCTGCATCAGCTCCGCGAGCGCCTGCTGAATGAGGTACTCGGTCTCCATGTCCACGCTGGACGTGGAGTCATCGAAGATCAGGATCGCGGGATCCAGCAGCAGCGTGCGAGCGATGGAGATGCGCTGCTTCTGGCCGCCGGACAGCGTTACGCCGCGCTCGCCCACCCAGGTGTCGTAGCCGTCCGGCAGCGACAGGATGAACTCGTGGATGCGCGCCGCCTTCGCGGCCTCCTCCACCTCTTCGTTGGTTGCTTCGAGGCGTCCGTAGCGGATGTTCTCGCGGATCGTGTCGATGAACAGGAACACGTCCTGCTGGACGATGCCGATCTGGCCGCGCAGCGACGCGATCGTCAGATCACGCACATCGTGCCCGCCGATCAGCACGTGGCCGGCGGTCACATCGTAGAAGCGCGGCATCAGGTTCACCAGCGACGACTTGCCGGAGCCGGTGGGCCCGACGAGCGCCACGATCTCGCCGGGGTGCGCCTCGAACGTGACGTCGTGCAGCACGGGCGTCTGCGCGCCGTAGCCGAACGCGACCTGCTCGAAGCGCACCTCGCCGCGTGCGCGCTGCTGTGCGGGCGTGAGGACGAGGGCGCCTGCGCGTTCCTGCACGGCGCTCTCCGCGTCCAGGATGTCGTAGATGCGCTGACCGGCGCTGGCGGTGCGGCTGAAGATGTTGATCATGAAGCCCAGCATCCGCACCGGCTGCTGGAGCAGCTGTAGGTAGACCACGAAGGCCACCAACTCGCCCGGCGTGATCGTCCCGTCGGCCACCTCGCGCCCGCCGAAGAGCACGGTCGAGACGATGGCGAGCGCGCCGAGGGCGGTGAGGAGGGGCCCGCTCTGCGCCTGCATCTGGTTCGTGCGGTAGGAGTAGTTGAAGAGTTGCTCCACCTCCGCGTTGAACTTGCGCGCCTCGAAGTCCTCGCGGCTGAACGCCTTCACCACGCGGACGCCGGACAGGTTCTCCTGCAGCACGTTGCTCATGCGGCCCTGGCCGTCCTGCACCAACTCCCAGAGCGGCCGCAGGCGGTTGCTCGCCCAGATCGAGATCAGCGCCATCACCGGCAGGAACGTCCACGACACGAGCGTGAGCGCGGGGCTGGTGCGGAGCATCAGGATCAGCGTCACGATCAACAGGATCAGGATCGCGCCGACGCGGATGATCCCCATGTTGATGTACATGCGGACCGCCTCCACGTCCTGCGTGGCGCGCGACATGATCTGGCCGATCTGCGCCTGGTCGTGGTACGCGAACGAGAGCTTCTGCAGGCGATCGTAGATCGCGTTGCGGATGGTGTAGGCCACCGACTGCGACAGCTTTTCGCCGAGGTACTGCTGCGAGAACGCGAAGACCCCGCGCAGCGTTGCCGCCGTCATGATCAGCCCGAACCCGACGAGCAGCGGCCTCCAGGTCACCCGATCCCCCGCGCGCTGCGAGGCGATCGCGCTGTCGAGCGCGTACCCGATGATCTGCGGCACCGCGAGCGAGAACACGCTGGCGCCGATCATCATCCCGAGGGTGACGAGGAGGAGGCCCCGGAAGGGGTGGAGGAAGCCGAGCAGACGGATCAGGATGCGCATCGCGCGGGCGCTCTCGTTCCCAGCTGTCCCCGCGGCGGGCCGGCGCGGTGCGGAAGCACTCTGACGCGCGCGTGAGGGTTCAGCCCCAGTATATGGGCCGGCGTCCTATCTGCCATGCCTGACTTCGCGCATCCCGTCCTTCGGCCTAGGTTTGGTGGTCGCGAGGCCGAGCGGGTGCGCGGGCGAGGGGGACACGGTGGAAGCAGGCGATTCGGTGGGGGCGGTGGTGACGGACGCTCCCCTGGGGAAGCCACCGGGGACTGTGCGGGCGTACCTGGCGGTGGCGATCGTCGCCGCGTTCCTGGTAGCGCACGTCGGCAGGGTGGTGGTGCTGCTGTGGATGGGCGCGGTGGACGCGGCGCTGGGCCTGCTGGGCGCGCTGGCGCTGGAGGCGGCCATGGTCACCGGGTTCTACTTCGGCGCGCGACAGACCGGCGGCTAGCGAGCGCGCCGGCCCGCTAGAGCTTCGGCAGGTTCGCCGCCGCCTCGCGCATGCGACGCCGCCGCGCGGCGTGGTCGGGGAGCAGCCGGACCACGGCGCTCCAGAAGGGCGGGCCGTGGCTGGGCACCTCGAGGTGGGCGAGTTCATGCACCACGACATAATCGAGTAGCGACGGGTCGAGCATGATCAGGCGCCAGTTGAAGCGCAGCGTGCCGTCCGGGGAACACGACCCCCATCGTTGCCGCTGGTTGCGCACCAGCACCCGCTTCGGCCAGCGCCCGGTGATCGCGACCCAGCGGGCCACGCTCGCCTCTACCGCCTCCTGCGCGCGCTCCGCGTACCAGCGGGTGAGCGCGTTCCCGATCGCGGTCGTCCGGCGGGCGGCATCGTAGCGAGCGGGGACGGTGACGTGCAGGTCGAACAGGCCGCGCGTCACGGTGACACCGCGGCCGCGGTCTTCCGTCACGAACAGCGGGAGGGCGGTGCCCTGGAACGGCATGGTCTCGCCGCTGGCGTAGGTGAGCGGCGCCAGGACGGTGCGGCGGTGCTTCAGGATCCACGGCGTGCGGCCGCGCACGAACTCCTCGATCTCCCGGCGTGGCGTGCGCATCGGTGCGGCCACGCGCACGCCCTGCCCGTCCACCGTCAGCTCCAGGGTGCGGCGGCGCCGGACGCTCCGTACAACCTCGTACTCAATGGCGGTGCCAGCGTGCTCCACGCTGCCACGCTCGGGCGCCGCGTTCGCGGCGCTCGTCCCGGTGTGTGCCGCGCTGGCTCGTCGCGCCACGGGTCGCGTCTCCTCGCCGTCTGCTCGTCCTCCCAGCGTAGCCCCGCGCGCCGCTATGCCGGGGCGTCCGTCCCGGTGTCTCCCATGCTGTCCAGGGCCGAGACGCGCTCCTCGAGGGCACGCACGCGTGCGCGCTCGGTGCGTTCGTGCTCGAAGCGCTCCGTGATGTCTCGCGCCGTCGCGAGCACGCCAACGATCGCGCCGCCATCCTCGATCATCCCGAACGAGAACTCCACGTAGATCGTGCTGCCGTCCGCGCGCATCGACCGCGTCGGCATCGAACGGCCCTCGTACTTCGTGCGCCCCTCGGCGAGGGCGCGGTCGTAGCCGCGCCAGTGGGCCTCGCGGAAGCGCTCCGGGATGATCAGGTCAAGGTTCTGGTGGAGCGCCGTCTCGCGCGGGTGGCCGAAGATGCGCGTGGCGGCGGCGTTCCACTCGCGGATGATCCCCTCCCGGTTCGCGAGGATCATCGCGTCCGGGGACTGGTCCAGCAGCAGGCGGGCCTGCTCTTCAGAGGTCGTCGGGTGGTCCTGCGTCATGGGGGGTGATCCTCTCCTGCGGCAGGAGCAGCCTACGCCGCCGCCGCCGCCGCCGCCGCCGCGTGGCGCACGGCGGCGAGAGCCGCCGAATCTGCACGAACCCGAGGGGGACGGCGCCCCTGAAGCGCGGGTTTCCCCGAGCGTGCGGCGGGAGGGGCGGGCACCCGGAGGTGCCGATGATCCGGTCGTGCAGGGATGCGCGACGATGAGCCGACCGGGCCGAGGCAGGGAGTCAGCAATGGGTGAGCGAGACACGGTGCAGGCGCGTGGCGGGGGGATCCCCCACGTCTCCACGGGCGCGCTCGCGGTGGTCGGGGGGAGTCTGTTCGTCAGTGGGCTGTTCGTGCTCGCCGCAGCCGGCCACGCCTACCCCTGGCTCACGCACCTGTTCATCCTCGGCAGCGCGGTCGCCCTCAGTCTCCCGCTGCTGGGGATTACCGCTCTGGTCGCCGGGAGCGAGGCGCTGGTCGGGCGGGCCTGGGCCAATGGCCTGCACCGTCTGGGCCGCCCGGAGCGAAACCTGCGGGCAACCTCGGCGCGGGCGCTTCGCTACGCCTCCGTGCTGTGGGCCGCCAACGGCGCGGCGATGTGGCTCGCCACGCTCGTCGCGCAGATGTAGGCGGGACTCTCTTCCGCTCGAACGAACGGCGAACACTGTGGCATCGGTGTAACGTGAAGGCACGATTACGGTACGTGTTTATCATGTGCCCGCCGCCAGTACCCCCACCCTACTGTCCGGCATCCTGGCTGTGCGTCCGAAGGGCGAGGGGTAATGGCATCTCGCTCCGACGTTTCGAACCTGATCGGCCGCAAGCCGCTCTGGCGCCGCTGGCGCGTGGTCACCTCTGTGGTCCTGGTCGGGGTGATCGTGGGCACCGGGTATTGGGGCCTGTACCGCGACCGTCAGACTGCTGCCGTGGTCACCACCCAGCAGGCGAAGGTCACCCTCGGGTCGCTCTCGACCACGCTGACCGCCTCCGGTACCGCCGCAGCCGAGCAGTCGACGCCCCTCACCTTCACCGCCGGCGGCCTGGTGACCGATGTGCTGGTGCGCCTGGGCGAGGAAGTGAGGACCGGGCAGCCACTGGTGCGCCTGGACGCCCGGACAGCGCAGCGCAACGTGGAGACCGCGGGCGCGGCGTTGGTGCAGGCACAGCTTCGCCTGCAGCAGCTGCTGGAGCCGAGCGCGGTCGACCGGACGGCGATGCAGCAGAGCCTGGTGAGCGCCCGAACACAGCTGGAGAGCGCACAGGCGACCTCCGCCAGCCTGGGCAAGCCGACAGCCACCCAGCTCCTCTCCGCGCAGAACGCGCTGTCCTCCGCGCGCGTCTCCCTGCAGTCCTCGGAGAACAGCATGAACTCGACGCGCGCCAGCCTGTACCAGGCGCAGAACGTCTACTGCAGCCTGGCGCTCGAGGCGACGCTGGGCATCTGCGACCCTGAGGACATCCCGATCAACGCGAACTTCATCGAGATGCTGCAGACGAGCATTTCACGCGGGCGGACGGTGCCCACGCAGAACCTCACCTCTGCCGTCACTTCGCTCATCTCCGCGAATGCCTCGCACACCAACGCGCTCGCGAGCCGCGAGACGGCGGCTGCCTCCGTGCTGTCCGCGGAGCTCAGCCTGAAGGAGCTCACTACCCCGAGCGATGAGGCCATCCGCAACGCGCGTGCAGCCGTGGAGACCGCGCAGGCCTCGTACGATTCCGTGCTGGCACGGGCCGAGGCGCTGGCCCGGCCGGCACCGCTCGACCTGGCGGTACAGCAGCAGGCCGTCCGCAGCGCGGAGATCGCGCTGCAGCAGGCGCAGGACGCGCTGGATGACATGACGCTGTTCGCGCCGTTCGGCGGGAAGGCGGGCGCGGTCACCGCGGTCGTCGGCCAGCGCATCGGCGCGGGCACCGCGGTCGTGGTGCTCACGAACCCCGACGCGATCCGCCTGGACCTGACGATCTCCGAGGCCGACCTGGTGAACATCAAGGCCGGGATGCTCGGGCTGGCGCGGTTCGACTCCATGCCGCGGAACGCGTACGTGGTTCGGGTGATCGGCGTGAGCGCGGTGCCCACGGTCACGCAGGGCGTGGTCACGTACCCGGTGCAGGCGGCGATCCTGCGCGGGAACGCGCTGAACGATATCCGCGACCAGCTCCCCTCCCTCGTCCGGTCGCTCACCAGCGGGGCGTCCGGCGCGCAGATCGGAGCGATCCTCGGCGGCGGCGCGGGTGGTGCGGGCGGACAGCGTCCACAGGGCGCGGGTGCAGGCGGCGGACAGGGCCAGCGCCCGCCGGGTGCGGGCGCGGGTGCG
>JAQCJS010000012.1 GCA_027592975.1 Chloroflexota bacterium | reverse complement strand
GGGAGAGGCGGGCCTGCCGGGGCTGGCCGTCGTCGCCGACGTACTGGAACTGGTAGTAGCGGACGCCGTGCAGATCGTACGGCTGGACGGCGTGCAGGACGGCGCGCATCGGCTGCCTCTCTTCGCGCGCCACGGGCGGCGCAGGTGGATGTTCGCACGGGACGGTGCGGATCGGGGGACGCTGAGTCCGCGAAACGCGAGGGGTCGGCTAGAATGGGGTGACACCGGCGTCCGTGCTGACGCGGACGGGTGGAGCCCCCGTCGGGGCGCAGGCACATCGAGGTGATGCAATGGCTGACAAGTCGCAGGGTGGGAAGCGCGAGACGCGCAAGCCGAAGAAGGCCGCGGCCCCCAAGTCCCCGAACTCTTCGAAGAGCTAAGCGCGCAGGATCCGAGCGGCGCGTGCCGGCGGCTCAGGCAGTTGGCGCGCGCCGGGTTCGGTGGAACTCCGGCGCGAAGAGGGCGAACATCACGCCCGCCAGCAGGATCATCCCCGCTGTCAGCAGCAGCGGCGCGTCGTACCCCCAGCGGGTCGCGATCCACCCCAGGGCCAGCGGCCCCACGATGTACCCCGCATCCGACAGCGATCGGAAGTATCCGAAGACGCGCGCGCGCACCTCGCCCGGCGCCAGGTCGGTCACGTACGCCGCGGGCGCGGGGCCGGAGATGCCGGAGCCGAAGCCCCACGTGGCCGCGCTCAGCAGGAACAGCGGGTACGAGCCGGAGTAGGCGAACAGCGCCAGCCCCATGCCTTCCACCAGCATCGCCGGGACGATCACCCGCTTGCGGCCGAAGCGATCCGCGAACGCGCCGGAGAAGTAGATCGTCATGATGTTCAGAGCGTTCACCAGCGTCAGCGCGTAGCCGATCTGCGAGGACGACAGGCCAATGTCCTCCGTCCCCAGCAGCGGGGCGACCGTGAACAGCGCCCCGGTACGGCCCACGAACTGCGCGAACGACACGAACACGATGAGGATGAACGCGCGGCTGCTCAGCGTGCGGAGCAGCACCGCCCGGTCCACGGCGGTCGCGGCTGCGGCCGCGGCGTGCGCCTCGGCCGGAGTGCGGCGCGTCTCCTCGTCGGAGGCGGGGGCCACGGTGGGCCGCGTCTCGCGGATCAGCAGCAGCGCGAGGACGCAGGCGCCGGCCGAGAACGCGGCGTAGGCGATGAACGGCGCGCGCAGGCCGAAGTAGTCGGCCAGCAGCCCGCCCGGTGTGGGGCCCAGCCCGACGCCGAACAGGAACACGCCCTGGTAGACGCTCATCAGGCGGCCGCGGTTCTCCGGCGTGGCCAGGTCGCCGACCATGATCTGCCCCGCGGTGATCACGGTCGCCGCGCCCAGCCCCGCCAGCAGGCGGTAGGCGAGGAGCTGCGGCAGGCTGTCGGCCGATGCGATCAGCGCGGAGGCGACCGAGGTGATCGCGGTGCCGATCACCAGCACGTACCGGCGGCCTCGACGGTCGGCGAGGTAGCCCGCGGGGACGTTCGCGATGAAGCGCGCGAAGCCGTAGATGCCGATGACGAGACCGATGTCCGCGGCGTCCAGGCCGAACGAGCGCGCGTATGACGGAAGTACGGGCGTGATGATCCCGAAGCCGATCTGGTTCACCAGGATCAGTGCCAGCAGGGCAATGAACGATCGGTCACGCACGCGCCGGGGCTCCCTCGTCAGGCCCGCACTCTACCCGCTGGTCTGCCCACGCGCCTCCCGGTGAGCGGCGGGGCACCACGGGCGGTCGACGTCCGGCTGTCGTGTATGCTCCAGTCTCGATCCCCCGGGATCTCACCACACCTCATCGGGCGTCTCGTGAGTTGCGCGCCGTGCGCGCCGGCCGTGCGACCCCGTCCAACCGCGGGAGCGATGGCTTGCTGGATCACGGCCTCCTCGTCCAGTTCACCCTCTTGCTGCTGATGGCGGCGGTGGTCGGCGCGTTCGGCGTCCTGCTCCGGCAGCCGCTGATCGTCTCGTTCATCGTCGTCGGGGTGATGGCGGGACCCTACGGGATGGACCTGGTGGGCGAGTCTGACGCGTGGGAGCTGTTCTCCACGGTCGGGATCTCGTTGCTGCTGTTCGTGGTGGGGCTGCGGCTGGACATGGATGAGATCCGGGAGACGGGCGCGGTGGCGCTCGTCACCGGCCTCGGGCAGGTCGTGTTCACGGCCGTGGTGGGGTTCGCGCTCACGCTGGGGCTGGGGTTCGGCGTCGTCCCGTCGATCTACGTGGCGATCGCGCTCACCTTCTCCAGCACGATCATCATCGTGAAGCTGCTCACGGACAAGCGTGAGATCGACTCGCTGCACGGCCGGATCGCGGTGGGCTTCCTGATCGTCCAGGACATTGTGGTGGTGCTGGCGATGATCGGCATCTCGGCGTTCGCCGATGGCGGCGGCGCCAACCCGCTTCGCGAGGCGGGCCTGATCGCCGGGAAGGGGCTGCTGCTGCTGGTCGCGCTCTATGCGGTGACGCGGTGGGTGATCCCCGGCGTCTTCCGCATCTTCGCGCGTCTGCCGGAGCTGCTGGTGCTGGGCGCGATCGCGTGGGCGATGACGCTCTCCGTGGGGGCCGAGGAGCTGGGCTTCAGCAAGGAGGTCGGCGCGTTCCTGGCCGGTGTCTCGCTGGCCTCCACGCCGTTCCGTGACGCGCTGGGCGGCCGGCTGATGAGCCTGCGCGACTTCCTGCTGGTGTTCTTCTTCGTGGTGCTGGGGGCGGGGCTGGATCTGTCCCTGCTGGGCGCGCAGATCGTCCCGGCGATCCCGTTGTCGCTGTTCGTGCTGGTGGGGAACCCGTTGATCGTGATGATCATCATGGGGGTGATGGGCTACCGGAAACGCACGGGGTTCCTGGCCGGCCTGGCGGTCGCGCAGATCAGCGAGTTCTCGCTGATCCTCGCCACGCTCGGGGTGTCCGTGGGGCACATCAACCGCGACACGCTGGGCCTGATCACGCTGGTCGGCATCATCACGATCACGCTATCCACCTACCTGATCATCTACTCGCACCAGATCTACGAGCGCATCCAACACCTGCTCACGGTCTTCGAGCGCGCCATCCCGCACCGCGAGGCGGGCGAGGCGCACCAGGTTGCGGGTGTGGACTTCGTGATCATCGGGCTGGGGCGGTTCGGCGGGGAGATAGCGCGGCAGCTGGTGGAGCAGGGGGCCACGGTCGAGGCGATCGACTTCGACCCGGAGGCGGTGCGGACGTGGACCCGGCAGGGCGTCTCCGCGCACTACGGCGACGTGGAGGATCCGGAGATGTCCGCGCTGATCCCGCCCTCCGCCCGCTGGGTGGTCTCCACACTCCCTCATCCCGAACGAGGGGCGGATCTGCTGCGGTCGCTGCATGCCCGCGGCTTCGCGGGGAAGGTGGCCGTCACGGTGCATTCGCTGGGGGCGGCGGAGCGGCTGCACGCGCTTGGCGCGGACCTGGTGTTGCTGCCGTTCCACGACGCGGCCACGCAGGTGGTGACCTACCTGACGCATCCGGGGACGCCCTACGCGTCGCTGCCGGCGGTGTCCACGGGTGAAGACCTCGACGAGTGGTAGCGCCGCGCGCCCGCTGAGCAGCGCAGCGAGACGGGATGCCGGCGGCGGCCCATTGGCCGTGCCGGCATCCCGTCTCCTCGTCGTCCTACGGAACCAGTACCACCTTGCCGGTGGTCGCCCGGCCCTCCAGCGCGCGGTGCGCCTCCGCGGCCTGCGCCAGCGGGAAGACGTGCTCCACGCGGAGCTTCAGCTCGCCCGAGGCGATCCAGCGCAGCACGTCGCCGGATCGCTGCTCCAGCTCCTCGCGCGTGACGGCGTAGTCCACCAGCGTGGGGCGCGTGAGGAAGTACGAGCCGGCGTTCAGCACGGACAGCGGCACGGGCGGCACGGGGCCGCTGGCCTGCCCGTAGAGCACCATCATGCCGCGGTGCTTCAGGCTGGCGATGCTCTGATCGAACGTCGTGGCACCCACGGCGTCGTAGACCACGTGCACGCCCTCGCCGTTGGTGGCGCGCTTGATCTCCTCGGCGAAGTCCACGTCGCTGTAGAGGATCACCTCGTCCGCGCCGGCCTCCTTCGCCAGGGCCGCCTTCGCTGGGGTGGAGACGGTGGTGTACACGTAGCCACCCAGGCGCTTCACCATCTGGATCAGCAGCAGTCCCACGCCGCCGGCGCCCGCGTGAATGAGCACGCGGTCGCCCGGCTTCACCGGGTAGGTGGCGTGGCAGAGGTAGTGCGCGGTCATGCCCTGCAGCAGCGCGGCCGCGCCGACCTGCGGGTCCACGCCTGCCGGCATCTTGATCAGCCGGGCCGCGGGCACCACCGCCAGCTCCGCGTAGGCCTGCGGGACGCCGCTCCACGCCACCGCGTCGCCCACGGCGAAGCCGGTGACCCCTTCGCCCAGCGCGGCCACGATGCCCGCGCCCTCCTGGCCGAGGATGCGCGGCAGATCGGGGCCGGGGTACTGGCCCTTGCGGCTGTAGATGTCGGCGAAGTTGACGCCGGCGGCCTTCACCTGCACCAGCACGCCGCCGTGGCCGGCGACGGGGTCAGGCACGTCTACGTACTTCAGCTGGTCGGCGTCGCCGAACTCGGTGATCTGGATGGCCTTCATAGGTCGTGTCTCTCTCTCAGCGTGAGGTTCGGGCGACCACTATAGCCGAGCGATCGGGGTGCCTCGACGGCGTCGAGGGGAGCGGACGGCACGAAGCCCGCCGGGGGGCGGGCTTCGTGTGACAGGACGCGACCGAGCAGGGGGCTACTCGGTAGCGGAGGCCGGCGAGCCGGTCACGGTGATGTGGTGATCGCTGGGGCCGGGATCCTGCTGCTCCTCCTGCTTCGCGCGCTCGAGATCCCGGCGGTGGTGGCGCTTCTGCACCTGCGTCGGCACGACGACGAACAGGGCGAACAACACGATGAATGCGATCACTGCGACCAGGATCATTTGCCTGCTTCCTTCCCCTGCGGCGCCTGTCACGGCACTTGCACTGCTTCGTTGCCGCCCGGCCCCCCATGGGGGCCGGGCCCGGCGGGATCGTTCCTACGAACGCACCGCCACCGGCTGCATCTCCACGCCCATGACGTAGCCGGGCTGCGTGAACTCGGTGGCGTCCAGGCCGGCGATCTCGTCCGCCTCGTCCACGCGCAGGCCCATGGTGGCCTTCAGCGCGGCGAAGACGATGAACGAGGTGACGCCGGTCCAGAGGACCACGGCGACCACGCTGATGAGCTGGGCGATGATCTGACTGCTGTCGCCGCCGATCAGGCCGTTCACGCCGCCGTAGGTGCCGTTGGCGAAGATGCCCAGGGCGATCAGGCCCCAGAGGCCGTTCACGCCGTGGCAGGAGACCGCCCACACCGGGTCGTCCAGCTTGAGCGTGTTCTCCATGAACTCCGCGGCGAAGATGACCAGCGCACCGCCGATGCCGCCGATGACCAGCGCGGCCCACGAGTCCACGTAGGCGCAGGGGGCCGTGATGGCCACCAGGCCGGCGATGATGCCGCTGCACGTCACGCCAATGTCGACCTTGCCGGTGCGGACGAAGGTGATGTAGTAGGCGACCAGGCCGCCCATGATGCCCGCCAGGAACGTGTTGACCGCGATCACTGTGATGCGCAGGTCAGTCGCCGCCAGCGTGGAGCCCGGGTTGAACCCGAACCAGCCGAAGAACAGGATCATGGTGCCCAGCACCACGTAGCCCATGTTGTGACCGGGGATGGCCTTCGCCTTGCCCGCGATATCGAACTTGCCCAGGCGGGGACCCAGCATCATCGCGCCGACGAAGGCGGCGATGCCGCCGACGGCGTGTACCACGCCCGAGCCCGCGAAGTCCTTCGCGCCCGCACCGAAGGGCAGCGTCGCCAGCCAGCCGCCACCCCACACCCAGTGACCGTACACCGGGTAGATGATCGCGCTGATCAGGAACGAGTAGCCGAGGTAGGCGTTCAGCTTGGCGCGCTCAGCGAGCGCGCCGGAGACGATGGTCGCCGCCGTGGCCGCGAACACCATCTGGAAGAACCACAGCTGCATGGTCCCCACGTCGTTCGCCTCGCCCGCGAGGAAGAAGCCCGACATGCCGATGAACGGGTTGCCGACGCCCAGGCCGGAGGCCAGCTCCGAGCCGCCGAACATGATCGCGAAGCCGAACGCCCAGAAGGCCAGGCCCGCCATGCAGAAGTCCAGCAGGTTCTTCATGAACACCGCGCCCATGTTGCGGGCGCGTGTGGCACCCGCCTCCAGGAGCGCGAAGCCGGCCTGCATGAAGAAGACGATGAACGCCGCGATCATCGTCCACGCGTAGTTCACCGCCACGACGGCCGCTCCCGCGGGGTCGCCCTCGAGGTCGATCGTCGCCGCGCCGGTCGGATCAGGGCCGTCCGCGTATGCGACCGCGCGAGGGACGAGCGTGGCGACCAGGACCGCCAGAGCGATCCAGAGTCGCACGCTGCCTCTCAGCCGTGTGAGTGCCGTAGTGATCATGCTGGTCTCCGCATCGATATCGTCAGTGCGCTGCACTGACGGGTGGGTGATGCGGCCAGTCTTCACGCGGGGTGTATCGCTCCGGTTCCGATCCCGTGAACTCTACGTTTCCGGGGGCTCTCATCGAGGTATCCAGAGGCTCTCGATGCGCCCGGGGCGGGGGCACGCAGAAGCCCGCCGCGAGGCGGGCTTCGTGTGGCGTCCGAGGCGTCCCGGGGGCGTGCTAGGCGCGTCCTCCGGTGAGCTCGCCTGTCTTCGTGGAGGCGAGCGTCCCGGCGGCGGTGAGCCGCGCGACCTCGGCCGCGTCCAGGCCCGCGTCCGCGGCGATCTCCGCCGTGTGCTGGCCCAGCAGCGGCGCGGGCATCCGCGTGGCGTCCGCGACCCGGTCGGCGAAGAGCCACGGGACGTTCACGGTCTGCATCGGCCCGGTGGTCGGGTGCCCTTCCAGCATCGGCATCGCGTTGACGGCGTGCGTCTGCGCGTCCCCCGCGATCTCGCCCACGTTCAGCATGAGCGAGAACGTGGCACCGACCTCGTCCTCCACGATGCGCCGCACCGCCTCGCGCGTCATGGTGGAGAGCGTCTCGTTCAGGAGCGGCGTGAGCTCGTGCAGGTGCAGCGCGAACTGCTGCTCGGTGGAGAAGCGCGGGTCCTCCAGCAACTCGGCGCGGCCGAACGCCTTCAGCAGCGGCACCCAGTTCGCCTCGTACCCGCGCCCGGCCACGTGCACCGGGCCCTCCTTGGTCATGAAGCCGAAGTCCTGCGGGACGCGCGGCCCCGTGTAGGCCTTCGAGGTGCGGTCGAACGGGTGGCGCTCCGCGGTGAACGCCCACTGGTGCACGGCGATCTCCGCGGCCAGCAGGCTGGTCTCCACGTGCTGACCCTGGCCCGTTCGGTCGCGGTACAGCAGCGCCGCGAGGATCCCCTGCACGCCGGCCATGCCCGCGGCGGCGGAGGAGAGGTCGTAGCCGAAGCGCACCGGCTCCTTGCCCACCGGGCCCACGTGCCGCGTGGCTCCCACCGCGATCTGGATGTCCAACTCCGTCGCGGGTGCTTCCGCCAGCGGGCCGGTGCTGCCGTAGCCGGAGATCGAGCAGTAGACCAGGCGCGGGTTGTCCTTCGACAGCGTCGCGGAGTCCAGGCCGAGGCGCGCCATCACGCCCGGGCGGTAGCCCTCGATCACCACGTCCGCGCCGGCGGCGAGGCGCTTCGCGAGCGCGAGCCCGTCCGGCGTCTTCAGGTCGACGGCGATGCTGCGCTTGTTGCGGTTGAGCTGCAGGTACACGGCGCCCTCGCCACCCTGGAACGGCGGGGTCTGGCGCATCCAGTCGCCCTGCGGCGGCTCCACCTTGATCACGTCCGCGCCCAGGTCGCCCAGCTGCATCCCGGCCAGCGGGCCGGAGACGCCCTGCGAGAAGTCGACCACCTTCAGCCCGCTCATCGCCAGGTCGCCGGAGTGCGGCAGCGGCGCGGGGGCGGGGCTCGGCTGCCACGCCTGTAGCTCCGCCATCACCTCGTCCTGATGCTCGCCGAACATCGGCGAGGGGCGCTGGATGCCGGGCTGGGTCTTGTCGAACTTCCAGTGCGGCTGCTGGCTCAGGATGTCGCCGCCGCCGGTCTGCTCCAGGATGGTGACGAGGTTCTGCGCCTGC
The DNA here is from genome assembly GCA_027592975.1 of Chloroflexota bacterium. The sequence goes on along the minus strand of JAQCJS010000012.1, from coordinate 3,281 downwards.
ACCTGCGGGTTGTTCAGCAGGCTCTCCGCCAGCGTGTCGTGCTTCTGGAACTCGCCCACCGGCACGCGCGCCTCGCGGAGCATGGAGACCCACGCGTGGCTCGGCTTCGTCCGGAACCCCGCCCCCAGCGCGGGCACCAGCGGTTCGCGGTGCTCCACGCGAGCGGCGGGTGTCGCGAACCGAGCGTCGGCGGCGAGGTCCTCGCGACCGATCGCGGTGCAGAGCCGCTGCCACAGGCGGTCGTTCACCGCGGAGACGCTGACGTAGCCGTCCGCGGTGGCGAAGGCCTGATCCGGGACGATGTTCGGACGGGCGCTGCCGGAGGGGCCCGGGGCCACCTGCGTCGCCACGAACTCGGCGATGCGCGTGGTGGCGGTGATCAGCGTGGACTGGAACTGCGAGGTGTTGATGCGCAGGCCCTTGCCCGTGCGGTTGCGTACGTACAGCGCGATCAGCAGCGCCTCCAGGTTCACCATCGCGCCGTTCCAGTCGAGCGAGGAGGTGCCACGCGAGAACTCGGCCCCGCCGCCGGGCTCGCCCGTGACGCTGGTCAGGCCGCCGTAGGCCTGCGTGACCCAGTCGTTGCTCGGCTTGCCGACCATGGGGCCGACGGGGCCGAAGGCGCTGGACTGGAGGTAGATGAGGCGCGGGTTGAGCTTCGAGATGACGTCCCAGCCGAGGCCGAGGCGTTCGAGGATCTCGGGCGATCGGAAGTTCTCCAGCAGGATGTCCGCCGTCTTCGCGAGCTCCAGGGCGACCGCACGGTCCTCGTCCTGCTTCAGGTCGAGGATGATGCCCCGCTTGCCGATGTTGTTGCCCAGAAAGGTGTGGCCGCCCCAGCCGGCGGCGCCGCCCTTACCGCGCCGGACGATGTCCCCGCTGGGTGACTCGATCTTGATGACGTCAGCGCCCAGGAACCCCATGTACTCCGCGGAGATGGGGCCGACAGCGGCCATGCCGAAGTCGAGGACGCGGATTCCCTTGAGCGGTGCTTCCATGGGGCGGTCTCCTTCAAGGCGGACGAACACGCCGGCGCGTGCGGCCAGCGGCGCGCCGTATGGTACCTCGCACGGCAGGGGCGATGTGTGCCGCGGAGCACAGACGTGATGGCACCACGCTCCGTGAAGGCAGGCTCGACGTGCGGTGTATATTACAAAAGTAGTACACATCGGGCATCCGCGATGGGGCGGAGTGAGCGGGAGGTGGGAGATGGGACTCCTCGACAGGCTGTTCAAGCGTGAGGCGTCGGCGCCGCGGCAGGGACTTCAGGCTGGCCCGAGCGCCGCGGAATGTCCGCATCTCGCCGTCGCGCCCCGCTGGGACAGCGTCGGCGACATCGGCCACGAGGATCGCGCGACCTCGTTCGTCTGTGACTCGTGCCACCAGGCCTTCAGTCCGACCGAGATCGACTCCATCCGCAGCGCGGCCGCCAGCCGGCTCCGGAACATCTAGTTCGGCATCTACGCCCCGGGGACACAGCAGGACGCCCCCGACTCGCTCGGGGGCGTCCGTTACAGGTGACATCGCTGCCTCCTGATGTATTCAATCTACGAGTTCCGTCGTTGCAGGCGGCGGATCGAGCTAAGGGGCCGCGTTGCAGAGCGCTCGCTTATGCGCGGTAGGCGGGGGCGGGCTGGCTGAAGAAGCCGTGCAGTAGATGGAACGCGATACGGAAGTTCTTCTGCTGGAACGAGGCGTGCGCGATCCCCGGCATCACCGCGAACTGCTTGTCCGGGTTCGGCAGCCGCTCGAAGAACGCCACGAGGTCATCGAACGACGCGATGCCGTCGAACTGGCCGCGCATGATGATCGTGGGCACGGTCACGTCCGCCGGATCGACCACCGGCAGGCTGGTGCACATGTCGATGTACGTGCCGTTCGGCATCGAGTCGTCCAGCCCGAGGATCGCCTCTGCGAACGCCTCGATCACGTCGTCGGAGGCGGTGCCGGCGTGGTCGCGCTCGAAGATCGAGCGCACGAAGGCGTGGTCGATGGGGCGGCGGTTCACGCCGATGAACTCCGGCAGGCGCTTGCGGCGCTGCTCGAGCGTCGGCGAGCCCTCGCCGGTCCAGACGAAGGCGTCCAGCGCCAGCCGGGCGACGCGATCCGGGTGGCGGCTGGCGAACACCGCGGCGCGCAGCGCGCCGGAGGAGATGCCGTACACCAGCAGGGGGCCGCAGTCGCGCAGGCCCATGATGTAGGTACTGGCCGCCTCCAGGTCGTCCGCGCCGTTGGAGATGCCGCTGTTCTGGTCGCGGTGCTTGGAGGAGCGCCCGTAGCCCTCCATGTCCACGCACCAGGTGTCGTAGCCTTGCCGCGCGAACCACTCCATCGCGCTCTGGTCGGGCACGCCCGGGACGTGCAGGTCGAACGTGGGCTGCGAGGCCATGGAGGAGCCGTGCACGAACAGGATCGTGCCGCGCGGCCCCCGGGCGCCGTCCGCCGCGGGCGCGCACTTCTCGTACAGGAACAGGCGCACCTCGTCGCCCGGGACGGCGCGGCTGGTCCAGTGCTCATGGGGCAGGCTCCTTGGTGCGCAGGGCACGGTACCCGATCGGCGCGGAGGCGGCGGGGCCTTTACAAGTGTGATTGAATACGGGAGGACGTGCCCCAGTCACGCGTAGCACGTCCTCCCTCTGGGGCACGGGGGCCGCTCGTCGGCCCTCGTGCTATGTCTGGCGACAGGCCTCTGGGCACGGGGGCCGCTCGCCCGCCTCTCGTGGTACGTCTGGCGGCGGGCCTGCTCGCGCCGCCTCCTCGGCGTACACTCCCCCGGCTGCGCCGCCCGAGCGGCGCCCGGGCGAGGGGACTAGGCCGGCTGTGATGAACTTCTGCCCGCGCTGCGGCACGTCGCTGGTGCTCCGGCCCGAGGGTGGGCGGCCCCGTCCGATGTGCCCGGCGGCGGGATGCGCGTTCACCTACTACGGCGACGCCTCGATCGGCACGGGCGCGGTGGTCATGCGCGGGGACGAGGTGCTCCTGATCGAGCGTCGTGCGCCCGGCCGCGCCTGGTGGCAGATTCCCGGCGGCTTCGTGGAGGTGGATGAACAGATCCACGACGCGATCGAGCGCGAGGTGTTGTAGGAGACGGGCGTGGTGGCGCGCGCGCTGGACGTGGTGGGGTTCCGCCACGCCGCCGGCGGACCCGACCGGCCGGTCGCCAACATCTACGTCGTCTTCCGGCTGGTGGCGGAAGGCGGGACGCCTCGACCTGACGGCGAGGAATCGTTCGACGTGCGGTTCGTGCACCGGGACGAGGTCGGGCGCTGGCCGGGGGTCTC
>JAQCJS010000011.1 GCA_027592975.1 Chloroflexota bacterium | reverse complement strand
CGACGTCCGCGATGTGCATGGAGCCGCCCTTGCCGTGGTTGTAGCCGGTGGCCTTCCCCAGCAGCTCCGCGAACATCAGCTTCACGTCACCGCCCTTGGCGATGCAGTGGCCGTGCCCGCGGTGCGTGCTCGTGATCGCGTCCGTGGGATCGAGGGCGGTGCAGACGCCGACGGCGACAGCCTCCTCGCCGGCGTACAGGTGCACCGCGCCGGGGATCCGCGCCTGCTCGGCCAGGCGGCCGGCGGCCTCCTCGAACTCCCGGATCGTGACCATCCGCCGGTACATGTAGAGCAGCTGCTCGCTGTCGAGCTGCTCGGCGTGGCTGCCCGTCTGCTGGACCATGCGTCCCCCTCTCGCGCGGCGTGGCGCCGCCCCGGCACCCCCGCATGATAGCGAGGGCGCCTCGCGCTGGCGGGGCAGGGGGCGGCTGGCCCTCGGACGCTAGGTGAGCAGCAGGTAGACGCCCATGAAGAGCCCCCACGCCACGATCAGGGCGCGCAGGACGTTCGCGTTCAGGCGGCGCGCCACGGCCACGCCGCCGTACCCCCCGACGATCGCTCCCACGGCCATCACCGCGGCCGGGCCCCACTCGACCAGCCCGGACACGGAGAACACCACGACCGCCGTGAAGTTCATCAGCATGCCGAGCAGGCCCTTAACCGCGTTGGAGTGCTGTAGGTCGTCCGGGGCGAGGATGCTGATCGCCGCGAGCATCAGGATTCCGATGCCCGCGCCGAAGTAACCGCCGTAGATCCCGACCAGGAACATCACCACGTACATGCCCGGCGGCATGTGTGACTCGTGCTCCGAGGTGAAGCCGTGGCGCGCCGCCAGCCTCGACAGCCGAGCGTTCAGAGCGAGCATGACGCTCGCGAAGATGATGAGGAACGGCACCACGGCGTCGAACACGCGCTCGGACGAGACCAGCAGCAGGAACGAGCCGACCAGCGCACCTGCGATGCTGGGAACGCTCAGCACCTTGAGGCGCGAGGTGCGCTCCGACAGCTCCTTGCGGTAGGCGAGCGAGCCGGCGACGGTACCGGGCCAGATCGCCACGGTGCTCGTCATGTTCGCGACCTTCGCGGACAGCCCCACCGCCAGTAGCGAGGGGAAGGAGATGAGCGTGCCGCCGCCCGCGACGGCGTTCACGGCCCCCGCAAGGGCCGCGGCGAGCCCCAGGCCGAGCAGCTGCATCACATCCATGGCGGCGCCTTACGCCTCGTGCCGGACGCCGCTGCACAGTTCGATCTGGATGCCCCCGGGCAGGGGGTCACCGGAGGATAACCAGCACTTCCTTAACAATCTTGCGACGCCGGCGCGCGCTAATGGAACGTGGGTGAGCGGGAAGCGCCTGACCGAACGATCAGGTATCGTTTTGGCTAGGCAGCAGGACGCCCGTGGGTACGAGGGCGTGACGGAGGCATCCGAGTGAACGCGTCCCTGGCCAGTCGTCCGGTTCGGCTTGGCCTTGCGGCCCTGATCATCGTCGGGGTCATCGCCGGGGGCGTCGCGCTCGTTCAACGCGCCACGGGCGGAGAGCCCACAGCCGCGCCCCCCGCCGCGGCCGTGCCGGTGCAGGTGACCGCCGCGAAGGCGGGCGAGATCCGCACCGTCCTCACCTACTCTGGCGCGATCCAATCCTCCCAGCAGGTGAGCCTCGCCCCTCGACTCGCCGGCCAGTTGGCCTCGGTCCAAGCCGAGGTGGGCATGGTAGTGAAGCAGGGCGACGTGCTGGCAACGCTGGACGCCGGCACGCTCCCGGCGCAGTTGCAGCAGGCGCAGGCCTCGCTCTCCTCCGCGCTCGCCCGTCTGCAGCTGATGCTGGACGGGCCGCGCGCCGCCGACGTCGCAGCCGCAGAGGCCTCGCTCGCCGCTGCGGAGGCGAGGTTGAAGCAGCTCTTGAACCCGTCGCCCGCGGATCTCTCCGCGGCGGAGTCCGCGCTCCGCACGGCGGAGGTCGGGCTGAACAACGCGAAGGTCACCGTGGGCACCACGAAGAACGGACTCTCCGCGTCGCTGAGCAGCTACTGCAACGTCTACAACGCCGTGCACGTGAAGTGCGAGTCCCCGCTGCCGATCCCGCAGGAGAACCTGGCCGCGCTCCAGGAACACATCGCCTCGAACTCGCTCTACGCGCTCAGCATCGGCGGCACGTCGGGTACGGCACTGATCACGGCGAACAACACCTACCTCACCGCGCTGAACAACCTGAACAGCGCGGAGGTCGCCTTCGCGGCCGCTCAGGATCGGTACGGACAGGTGCGTCTCCCCTCCACGACGGATGTCACCGCGCAGCGATCCGCGGTGGCGGCGGCGCGCGCCGTCCTCGATAACCGCCGCATCCCGTACACCGACGCCGACATCGCGGGCACCCGTGCCGCCGTCGCCGCTGCGCAGGCGAGCGTCGCCACCGCGCGCACCAACCTGGAGCAGACGTCCGTCGTGGCGCCGTTCGATGGGTTGATCGCGCAGAAGCTGCTCGCCGTCGGCGCGACCGTGTCACCGCAGACACCGATCTTCGTGCTGGTGACGAAGGCGGTGGAGAGCCGCCTCACCGTGGACGAGGCGCGGATCGGCCTGATCAAGCGGGACATGCCCGTGGAACTCAGCGTGCCCGCCTACCCGGATCGCGTCTTCAAGGGCCGGGTCGTCACGATCGCCCCGCTGGGCGACGCCCGCGCGCACACCTTTGATGTGACTGTCTTCGCCGAGGATCGCGATGGGCTGCTGAAGCCCGGCATGTTCGCGCAGGTCAACGTGATCGCGGCGACGAAGGCGAACGCCGTCCTCGTCCCGACCAGCGCCATCGTCCAGCAGGGACCGACCGCCCGCGTGTTCGTGATCGCGAACCGCAAGGCCAGCACCCGGACCGTGAAGATCGGCATCGCCGACGCGGCGAACACGGAAATCGTCGAGGGCGTCTCCGCGGGCGACCAGGTGGTCACGGTGGGGCAGAACATCCTCCGGGACGGGCAGACCGTCGCTATCTCCACGGCCGGTACGGGCGGCGGGCGGCCGGCAGCCACCGGAACAGCCCCGGGAGCCGCAACTGCCGCAACGGGCACGCCGTAGGCACGTCCAGGCGGGACAGTGGTGCCTTAGAGTCCGCAAGGAGTTCCGGCCGTGGGTCTCACCCGGCTCGCCACGCAGGCGCGCACGGTTCGGTGATCATTCTCTGAAGCGTTGATATGGTCGCGGCGCTGACCGTCGTGCCCCGCTGTACACGCGCTTCGATGCCCCCTCCGTCCGGGACGCCGGCGTGGGCGGGACGAGGAGCGGCTCCCGTCGTGGGCGGCATCCTGCCCGAGCCGATATTCCGCGCCGGGTCACGCGCCGCCGCTCGTCGCCGCTCGTCGCCCACGGCAGCGCGACGCCCGTAACGCGGCACGCCTCTACGCTGGCGCCACGCCGCCAACGAACGAGGTCCGCGTGAGCGATGCGCCCCCGCACGAGGTTCCGGCGTCCGTGCCACCCACGGCGTCGCCGTACCGCTGGGTGATGCTCGCGCTGATCTGCCTCGCCTACGGCGCGTTCGGCATGGTGCAGGCCTCGATCTCCCCGCTGATCACGCCGATCCTCGCGGACACCGGGATGACGAGGGGCGAGATGGGCATCGCGCTCGGATCGTGGCAGTTCGTCTACCTGTTCGTCGCGATCCCGGCGGGCGCGCTGATCGACCGCTTCGGGCTGCGGCGCGCGATCTTCTTCGGCATTGCGGTCATCGCGCTGTCCGGGCTGCTCCGTGCGGGCGCGGTGAACCAGGTGACCATGCTGGCCGCCGTCATGGTCTTCGGCCTCGGCGGGCCGTTCATCTCCATCGGCGCGCCGAAACTCACCGCCACCTGGTTCGGCGATCGCGAGGTGGGGATGGCGCTGGGCATCTACACCGTGTCCCAGTCGATCGGCGCGATGGTCGCGACCGCGCTTGCCAATAGCCTGATCATGCCGGCCACGGGTGACTCCTGGCGCGCAACGCTGCTCATCTTCGCCGGAGTCTGCGCCGTCACGGCCGTCGCGTGGGTCGTCCTCGCACGGGAGCCGCGAGGGACAGGCGCGAAGCCCGCGACGGGGCCGGGAGCGATGCTCGCCTCGTTCCGCGGGCTGCTGCGCGTGCCGCTGGTGCAGCTGGTACTGGTGATGGCCGTCGGCGTGTTCCTCTTCAACCACTCCTTCACCAACTGGCTCCCGGAGATGCTGCGGAGCCGCGGCATGAGCGCAAGCGCCGCCGGCTACTGGGCCTCCATGCCCACGCTGGTCGCGATCGTCGCGGCGCTGGTCGTACCGCGGTTCACCACGGCGCGCTGGCTGACGCCGGTGCTGATCGCTGTCTTCGGCATGTGGATGGTCGCGGCGCTCCTGCTGCGATCCACCGGTGGCGGGCTGGAGTACCTCGCGCTGGTGATGCTCGGCATCGGCCGGGGTGCGGCGACGCCGCTGCTGATGCTGACGCTGATGCGGTCGCGCTCCGTGGGCTCCGCGCTGATGGGGGCGGCGGGCGGCCTGTTCTTCACCGCGGGCGAGGTGGGCGGCGTGCTGGGGCCGACGCTCACCGGGTTCCTCTCCGACGCCACCGGCGGCTTCGGGGCCGGGCTCCTCGCGCTGGCAGTCACCTCCGCCGTGCTGGCTGCGATGGCGCTGGCGCTCCGACCCGCATCCGAGGCGCGCGCGCGACCGGCCTAGTCGCGCGCCTTCGACGTACGACGCGCAGCACGAAGGCAGCACGAAGAAGGAGGCCGGCGTTGCCGGCCCCCTTCGCATCCGCGTGCGGCGAGGATCGCCCTACGCCCCGAGGATCTCCGCGTTGTGCTCGCCGAGGCGAGGCGCGGGCATCCGGATCTCCGCGGGCGTCTCGGAGAAGTCCCACGGCGGCACCAGCTGGTCGACCGGGCCGATGCCCGGGTGGTCGACCGTGGTCACCATCCCGACGTGCTGCACCTGCGGGTGCTCCACCATCTGCGCGTAGTTGTTCTTCTCGAAGGTGGTCGCGCCGTGGCGGCGGCCGATCTCCAGCACCTCGGCCGTGGTGAACTTCGAGAAGGCCTTCTCCCAGACCGGCTTCACCTTCCACCCGTAGCGGCTGCCGGAGCCGGCGGGGTCGGTGTCCACCAGCTGGAACATCGGGTCGTCCTTCACCCACTCCATCTGGAAGTCCCGGTACAGCTCGTCGCGCTGCTCCCGCGTCACGCGGCCCAGCGTGAACGAGACCGCACCGTCCTGTGTGTGGTAGCCCATGTCGGGCGGCTTCAGGTAGGAATCGAGGTGGAAGCCCCACCACTCATCCGGATTGGAGAGCGCCGCCCACAGCGTGGAGCGCATGGCGATCAGCGCGCCGAAGGCGGAGACTCCACCTTCTGCCCGCCGACCCGGTCACGCGCCAGCAGCGCCGCGCACGTGGCCGACAGCCCGTAGATCCCGCAGTACATTGTGCCGAGGTCGACGCCGATGCGGACGGGGGGCTGGCCCGGCACGCCAAGAGACATAATCGCCTCGGATGCCATCTGCGCGCCCAGCTCCGCGTAGGGCGGGTACTCCGCCAGCGGGCCGTTCGGGCCGAACTCGGACACGTTCAGCACGATCGCCTGCGGGTTGCGCGCCATGATCGCGTCCACCGAGAGGTCCGGGTGCGCCGACCAGCCGGCGTCGTGGATCACGATGTCCGCGCCGTCCGTCAGCTTCGTCACCGCCGCCACGCCCGCGGGGGAGTCGAGATCCACGGAGACGCCACGCTTGTTGCGGTTGAGGACGAGGAACGTCACGCCGTAGTCGCCCAGGGTCTTCGAGCCCCAGCCGCGAGCGCGGTCGCCCTCGGCACGCTCCACCTTCACCACGTCGGCGCCGGCGTCACCCATGAGCATGGCCGCGTAGGGGCCGCCGACCCCCTCCGCGAGTTCCACGACCTGGTAGCCGAAGAGCGGTCCAGTCACTTACGCCTCCTGCTTCATCGGCGCGGGAGCCGCGGTGCGGGCCTGCGCGAGTTCCTGCAGGATCTCCTCGTTGTGCTCGCCGATCTCGGGCGTGGTGAACCACCGCGTCGGCGTCTTCGAGAAGTGGTACGGCGCGCCGCCCGTCCACACGTCGCCCCACGGCGCCTTCGACGGCACGAGGTGCATGTAGCCGTTCGCCTGCACCTGCTCGTGGTAGCGCAGCTCATCCCAGCGCAGCGGCCAGCCGTAGGGCAGGCGGTTGCGGCGGAACTGCAGCACCCAGTAGTCGCGCGGGTACTCCTTGAGCTTCGGCGCGAGGATCGCGTGCAGCTCGGCGCGGTGGTCGACGCGATCCGCGTTCGTCGCGAAGCGCGGGTCGTCCTTCAGCTCCGGGACGCCGACCACGTCACAGAACGTGCGCCACTCCGCCTGGCTCGTCGCGGCGACGGCCACCTGGCGGGCGTCGCCGGTCTCGAACGCGCGATCCGGGGCCACGACCTGCGCGGCGCTGCCCAGGCCCGGGTTGATCGTCTTCCGCGCGAGGTACTCGCCGATGCGCGCGCTCTGCAGGTGCGTCGTCGCGCGCAGCATCGAGATGTCGATGCGCTGGCCCTTGCCGGTGCGCTTACGGGCGACGAGCGCGAGCAGGATCGCCTGCGTGGCGTAGTTGCCGGTGCTGGCGTCCATCTGCGTGGAGTGGCGGTACAACTCGCCCTCTGGCACACCCTCGGGGCCGTTGGTGGTGGACATGCCGGTGAAGTGGTTGATCTGGCCGTCCGCGCCGGGCAACTCGCGCATGGGGCCGTCCTGGCCCCAGCCGGTGACGGTGCAGTAGACGATGCCCGGGTTGATCCTCGACAGCGTCTCGTAGTCCACGCCCAGGCGGCCCGCGACGTCCGGGCGCATGTTCATCAGGAACACGTCACAGGTCTTCAGGAGCTCGTACGCGTTGGCGCGATCCTCCTGCGATTTCATGTCCAGCGTGAGCCCGCGCTTGTTCATGTTCCACGAGATGTACCCGATGGACGGCGGCACGCCGCCGCCGGGCCGATCCGCACCAATGGTCTGGCGGGGCGTCGGCGGCTCGATGTGGATGACATCGGCACCCATCGCGCCCAGGTTCATGGCGCACCACGGGCCGACCATCGCCAGCGTCATATCGAAGACGCGGATCCCTGCCAGCGGACCTTCAGTCATGGCACCCTCCTCCAACCTTCGCGCACCCGGCTCCCCCTCCGCGGACGCAGAGCACCGAGTTGCCCGCAGCATAATCCTGGTGATGAAGTCCGGCCCGAGGCGATCCGGACGGATCCGGCGTCCGCCGTCGCACGTATCAGAGGCAGCGCGCTGGAGATCCGGCCGCGGCACCATGGAGCGACGTCACCCATGACCGATACGCGGCCCAACGCCCCAGCTGACCTGGGCAAGTTCGAGCGCTACCTCCTCGAGGAGTTCTACGACGACTACCGCGCGGGGGAGATGCCGCGGCGCACCTTCTTCCGCCGTGTCGCCTACATCACGGGCGGGATGGCGACGGCCGCCGCCACCCTGGCCGCGATGGGATGCACCGGCCCCGACGTGCCCGACCCCACCGCGACGATCCCGCCCGCAACGCCCACCGCCACGCCACCTCCCCCCACGCCCAGCCCCACGGCGACCGGCACGACCGTGCCGGTTGGCGGGGCGAAGAGCCCGCTGTCCGTCCCGGAGTTCGACCCGGCCGTCCGCGCCAGCGATGTCACCTTCCCAGTCGGCTCGGCGCAGGGCGGGGGCTACCTCGCGCTCCCGACCGCCGCCTCCACCACCAAGCGCGCGGCCGTGCTCGTCTGCCACGAGAACGCCGGCCTGACGCCGCACATCCGTGACGTCGCGCGGCGCTTCGCAAAGGAGGGCTACGCGGCCTTCGCGCTGGACCTGCTGCACCGCGAGGGCGGCACGGGCAAGAACGAGCGCGACAAGATCCCGGGGCTGCTTACCGGCGCCGGCATTGACCGGCACGTCGCGGACTTCACCGCGGTCCGCACCTACCTGGGCACCGTGGAGGGCGTGGACAACACCCGTGTCGGCATGATCGGCTTCTGCTTCGGCGGCGGCGTCACCTGGGCCTCCTCCACGAAGATCCCGGAGCTGAAGGCCGTCGCCGCCTTCTATGGCCCCGCGCCGGACGCGGCCGCGATCGCGAACATCAAGGCCGCCACCCTCGGCGTCTACGCGGAGAACGACGCCCGCATCAACGCAGGCAAGGACGCGCTGGGCAAGGCGCTGACCGACGCGAAGATCACCCACGAGATGAAGGTCTACCCGGGCGTGAACCACGCGTTCCACAACGACACGGGCAACAACTACAACGAGGCCCATGCGACGCAGGCGTGGAAGGACACGCTCGCCTGGTTCACGAAGCACATCTAACGCACCTCGCGCAGTCCGGAGGGACGCCGGGGGCGGTCGCGGTACGCCGTGGCCGCCCCCGTGCGGTTTCACGCGCCTGCAATGCCCGGACGTGGCGCTTCGCCGCCCCCGTCACCGCGCGACCGGTAGCCTCGGGCACTGCGGCGTCCGAGGTCGCGCAGGGAGTGCCGATGGCGATCGTGGACGACCGCAGCGACCCCACCCCGCCGATCCTCGTCATCCTGTACGACGACGCGATCGAACCGGACGCCTCCGTCGCCCCCGCGGGCGAGGTGCGCTTCACGGTGATGAACCGCGGCGAGCGGCCGCACACCTTCACCCTCGAGTTGATCGCGGAGGACGACGAGCCGGCAGCGCCGCCCGAAGCACACCCGACGGAGCACCGCGCCGAAGCGGTCGCGCCCGGTGACAGCGCGGACGTGCTGGTCACGCTGGCGCCCGGCCGCTACATGCTCGCCACTACCGGGGACGGCGCGGGGGTACTCGCGGACGCGCAAGCGGAACTCACCGTCCAGCCCGCCCCCACGTACGACGACTTGGAGGGCCGTGCCGGCGGCCGCCATACATAGACATCGAACTCAGCCCGCGCGGAAGGTGCGCGGGAGTTCGCGCGAGGGCGGCCGCGTCCGGCGCAACAGCGGGCGACGGAACAGCAGCGCGATGCCCGCACCGATCACGAAGCCCGCGACGTGCGCCTCCCAGGCGACGCCCTCCGTCACGACGTTGAACTGGCCGACGAACCACAGGCCCAGGAACAGCACGGCCGGCACCGGCACCACCCAGACGAACCACAGCGCGAGCACCCAGCCCTTCGGGAACAGGACGAGGTACGCGCCCAGCACGCCCGCGATCGCGCCCGATGCGCCGATCAACGGATCCACGCTGTCCATGTGCAGCACGGAGAACACGAGCGTCGCGCCGACGCCGGTGACGAGGTACATCAGCGCATAGCCGAGGTGTCCGAAGGCTTCCTCGATGTTGTCGCCGAAGATCCACAGGAACCACATGTTCCCCAGCAGGTGCAGCAGGCCGCCGTGCAGGAACATGGACACGACCACGGACAGCGCCACCTGCTTCTCCGGGAAGAGCGCGGGCGCCTGATCCGGGACGCACTCGCCCTCCCGCAGGTCCACGATCGAGATCGGCGCGAAGCGGGTGACCTCGCAGGCGACGGCGGCGCGCCGATAGAGGAAGTCCAACTCCGCGTCATGGTCTCCGTGCGGCTGCCACCCGAAGAACGCCACGATGTTCAGCACGATCAGCAAGATCGTGACCAGCGCGGTGCCGCGTGACGGACTGAGATCGCGAATCGGGAACACGAGGTGCTCTGGACGGCCGCTAGTCGGCGTTGCCGAGGTTGATGACGTGCAGGCCGCACTCCCGCTTCGTCGCCTCTTCCCACCACCAGCGCCCCTCGCGCTCGTGCTCGCCGGGGTTGGTGGCGCGCGTGCACGGCTCACAACCGATCGATCGGAAGCCGACATCGTGCAGCGGGTTGTAGGGCGTCTCGTGCCCGCGGATGTACTGCCAGACCTTCGCGGCCGTCCAGTTCGCCAGCGGGTTGAACTTCACCAGCTCGTGCCCGGGCGTGGAAAACGCGGTGTCGTGCTGCACCACGGGGATGTCCGCGCGCGTCCCCGGACTCTGATCCTTGCGCTGACCGGTGACGTATGCCCGGACACCGGACAGTGCCCGGCGCAGCGGCTCCACCTTCCGGATCGAGCAGCACTCCTCGTGGCCGTCCTGGTAGAAGGAGAAGTGCCCCTTCGTCGTCACCAGCTGCTGCAGCGGCTCCGGCTGCGGCGTGTATGCCTCGATGTTCACGCGGTAGCGGTCGCGCACCTGCTCCATGAAGCGGTACGTCTGTGAGTGCAAGCGTCCGGTGTCCAGCGTGAACACGCGGAACGGGAGGCCCGAGCGCGAGGCCATGTCCACGAGGACCACGTCCTCCGCGCCGCTGAAGGAGATCGCCAGATCCTCCCCGTACTCCCGCAGCGCGCGTGCGACGATGTCCGCCGGGTGGAGCGCCGCCAGTTCCTGCGCAAGCGTGTCAATCTGGTGCACATCCACCACCATCGCCGGACTCCGTTCGTTCTGACCTCATCATAGCGGGCGTCCCAGGTGCCAGCGTGGGCGCGCGGGAGGGCACACGTAAGGTACGCTGTGAGAGCGCCGGGACACCCTCGCGCGAATCCCCACAGCGCCGCTCCCCCGCGAGCGCGACGACGATCACGCGAGGCGGCAGATGGCCCGGAAGCAGAACTACTCCTACCTGAAGTTCCAGCGCGATTCTTCCAAGGCCGCCAAGCGCGAGGCCAAGAAGGAGCAGCGCGCCGCGCGTGGCGAGGACGATCCCGCGACGGACGCGGACGCGCCCGAGGATCTGGACGCCATCCTGGACGCCCTGGTGCCCGGTGGCCGCGACGACGACGAGTCGAAGAGCTAACGCCCACCTTCCGAGGCCGTCCCTGCGCCCCAGCCCCGCCCCATGACCGTGCCGACCATCCCCGCCGTCACCACCCATCGACACGTCCTGCCGATCGGCATCGCCGGTGCGGGACGCCTTGGTTCCGCGCTCGCCGGCGCCCTCGCCGCGGCGGGCTACGCGGAGGTTCGCATCGCGTCGCGCACGGAGGCGCGCGCTCGCGATGCCGCCACCGCGCTCGGCGTGACTGCCGTCTCCCTCGCCTCACTGCCGGATGAGTGCGCGCTCGTCTTCCTCGCCGTGCCGGACCGCGCGATCGAGCTGCTGGCCGCGGATCTGCCGTGGCACACCGGACAGGGCGTGCTGCACGGCAGCGGCGCGCTCGGGACGGATGTGCTGGCCGCCGCGCGAACACGTGGCGCACTGACCGGCTGCCTCCACCCGCTCCAGACGTTCCCCGGCGCTGCCACGCGCACGGAGTGCGCGGCGCTCTTCCACGGGATCACCTGCGGCGTGGAAGGCGAGTCCGCACTGGGCGATCTGATCGAAGCGATCACCGGCGACCTCGGTGCGCGTCCCGTGCGGATGGAGGGGGTGGACCGGGCGCTGTACCACGCCGCGGCGGTGCTGGTCAGCAACGACGTGGTCGCGCTGATGACGGCGGCCACGCGCACCTGGGTGCTCGCCGGGCTGCCGGCGGACGCCGCGCG
>JAQCJS010000010.1 GCA_027592975.1 Chloroflexota bacterium | reverse complement strand
GGAGAAGGAGTCCGGCGTCGCATTGATGACGCCCATCACGAAGGTGCGCGAGCCCCAGACGAAGCGCGTCTTGCCGATGGCCATCGGCGCGGGGGGGTCGCCCCCGAACGGGAGCATGGGGCCGACGGACGGCGGCGGCGTGGGATCCATCCTAAACCACTTCAATCGGCGCTTCCTCGATCAGTCCACCCTGGCGGATATGGTACGCGCGCACATCCGCCTCTTCGTGTTGCAGGGAGACCAGGATGTAATACGTCCCCGGAAACATTGGCGGCTGCTCCATCTCGCCGGGCGGGAAGAACGCCATGCGCACGTCTGTGGGCGAGGGATACGCGGCCGAGGCGACGTGGGAGTGGTAGATCGCGAACAGCGCCTCGCCCGTGTCGTCGCGCTGCCTCTGCAGGCGCATCATCGTCAGGGGATCCATGTCGTAGCGGTAGGGGCTCGCGCTGGTCGTACCGTCATCATGCCGGACGGCCACGTTCTTGACGCGATGCACGGCGATCGGCGCGCCATCCTGCGCGTGAACCATGCCGCACGCCTCGTTCGGCAGGTCCTCACGGGCGTGGGCGACCAACTCGTCGATGATGGCACGGGGGATGCGAGGCATGAAGCCGCCTTTCAAGGCGCTGGTGCGGTGCGCGAACCCGATCTTCGTCCGTACAGCCGTCCGGCTCAATCCCCAGCGATTCGCAAGGGACCTGCCGCTCCCCTGAATCCACCCTGCGGATGCGATTTACCCCCTGAAGAAGCCGCCGCACCGACCGATGATCTACCCGGGGACGCCATACCTCGGCACCCGTCCCCAAGGGAGCGAGCACATGCAAGCGATGATCTGTGACGCCTGCCGCCGCCCGATGGATCGCGAGGGATTCGAACTGTCGTTGCTTCGCGCGGCGGTGGTCCACACGCCCGGCGAGGCCCCGCACCTGACGAACATCAGCCGGAACAACGGGGTGCACTCTGCGTCGCTCTGCCTGCGCTGCGGGGAGCGGCTGGCGGCGATCATTCAGCGCAAGCTGCAGGATCCGTGCCCCACGTGCGAGGTCGCACCGATGCACCTGGGCGATGCCCGCGCCGAAGAGCGCCTGCAGCGGCGCCGATCCGGCTAGCGGATCGGCGTCCCGGGCGCGCACCTCGTACGTCCGGCTACCACCACATCTTCTCGGCGACGCGCTCGGCGATGTCGGCGTAGTCGCGGCTCCACAGTCCGGTGGAGAGGTACTTCCAGCCGCCGTCCGCCAGCAGGCAGACGACCTGGCCGGACTCCATGCGCTCCGCGGTGCGCTGCGCCGCGCGTACGGCGGAGCCTGCGGAGATGCCGGCGAAGATGCCCGTCTTATGCGTCAGCTCCTTCGTGGTCGCGAACGAGGTCGCGGAGTCCACGACGATGCGCCCGTCCAGCACGGTGTCATCGAAGACCGGCGGGATGTAGCCGTCCTCCAGCGCACGCAGGCCCTGCACCATATCGCCGGGGTGCGGCGCGGCGGCGATCACGCGGATCGCCGGGTTGTACTCCTTCAGGCGGCGCCCGGTGCCGGTCAGCGTGCCGCCCGTGCCGAGGCCCGCGATGAAGGCGTCCAGGTCCGGCAGATCGCGGATGATCTCCGGCGCGGTGGTCTCGTAGTGCGCGCGCGGGTTCTCTTTGTTCTCGTACTGGAACGGCATGAACCAGTCGGGGTGCTGCGCCGCGATCTCCGTCGCCATCTTCACGGAGCCGTTGGTGCCCAGATCGCCGGGCGAGTAGATGATCTCCGCGCCGAACGCCTGCAGCAGGGAGACGCGCTCCTCGGACACGGCGTCCGGGAGCACCACCTTCACCGGGTAGCCTCGAAGCTGCCCGATCATGGCGAGGGCGATCCCGGTGTTGCCGGACGTGGGCTCCAGGATCGTCTGGCCGGGCCTCAGCCGCCCCGTGCGCTCCGCCTCGTCGATCATGAAGAGGGCGATGCGGTCCTTCACAGAGCCGGAGGGGTTCTGCCCCTCCAGCTTGGCCCAGATCTCCACACGCGGGTTGGGCGACATCACGGAGATGTCCACCAGCGGCGTGTTGCCGATCATGTCCAGCACGCTCGCGTACTTCATGGGATGCCGCCCGTCTGCTGCGGTGGGTTGGAGCGCCGGGGCCGGGCTAGAGGCCGCCCGCGAGCGCCGGGAGGAACGAGACCACGTCGCCGTCCTTGAGCGAGGTGTCCTTCCCGCCCAGGTACCGCACGTCCTCGTCATTCAGGTAGATGTTCACGAACCGCAGCAACTCGCCCTGATCGTCCGTGATGCGCCCCGCGAACCCGGGGTAGTCGCGGTCGATGTTCGCGATCAACTCGCGGATCGTGCCACCGTCCGCGTTGAACTCGCGCTGACCGTTGACGGCCTGCTGGATCACGGACGTGACGTTCACGGTCACGGGCATGGAGTGGTCCCTTCTGCTGCGCTCACCTTGAACGCGGGTGCGTGCTCGGTCGTCCGTCGCGCCCGCCTCGTGGTTCGGCCGGGGGCAGGGCGCCCCCGGCCGGATATCAGTCGTTCGGCCGTTCTCGCTAGTGCGAATTCACGAAGCTGCCGTCGGCCATGACGATCGGCGGCGAACCGCAGAACGCGTCGTAGTCGATGAGCTCCGTCACGGTCGGGTTGTCGCCGCAGAGCGGGCAGCTCGGGTCGCGGCGCACCTTCATGGTGCGGAACTCCATGGTCAGCGCATCGATGAGCAGCAGGCGGTTCACCAGCGGGTTGCCGATGCCCAGGATCTGCTTGAACACCTCGGTCGCCTGGATGGAGCCGACGATGCCGGTGATGGCGCCAAGGACGCCGGCCTCCGCGCACGAGGGCACCAGGCCCGGGGGCGGGGGATCCGGGTAGAGGCAGCGGTAGCAGCCGCTGCCCGGCTTGTAGACCGTCGCCTGCCCATCGAACAGCAGGATCGCGCCGTCCACCAGCGTCTTGCCGGCCAGGTAGGCCGCGTCGTTCACCAGATAGCGGGTCGCGAAGTTGTCCGCGCCGTTCACCACAATGTCGTACTGGCTGATGATCTCCATCGCGTTGTCGGAGGTGATCGGCATCGGGTGGCCCACCACGTTCACGTGGGGGTTGTGCGCCGCCAACGTCTCCTTCGCGGACTGGAGCTTCGGCCGGCCGATGTCCTCCGTCTGGTGGAGCACCTGCCGCTGCAGGTTCGACAGGTCCACCGTGTCGAACTCGCAGATGCCGATGGTGCCCACGCCCGCGAGCGCGAGGTACAGCGCGACGGGGCCGCCGAGGCCGCCCGCGCCGATCACCAGCACCTTCGCGTTGCGCAGCTTGCGCTGACCCTGCGGCCCCACCTGTCCCATGATGATGTGACGCGAGTAGCGCATCACTTCCTCAGGCGACAACGCCGCGGAGTTCGTCTTCGGCTGATCCACCATCACTGCACTCCCGATCCACCCGCCACCGCGCGGGCCCCTGATCCGCCCGCAAGCGCGGGAATCACTGCCACTTGGTCGCCGTCCGCCACCAGGGTGGCGATCCCGTCCAGGTCGTGAATCTCCTGGTTGTTCAGATAGATGTTGATGTGCGTTGGCACGCGACGCTCGCGGTCGTACACCAGGTCGCCGAAGCCGGGGAACCGTGCCTCCACCGCATCCAACACCTCGCCCACGTTCGCGCCCTCCACCTCCACGTACTCCCGGTCCGCCGTCAACCGGCGAAAGGGCGAGGGGATGTAGACGCTGACGCTCATCGCTCTGCTTCCGGACTACAGCGCCACGCTGAGGTAGCGCTCGCCGGTGTCACACAACATGGTCACTACGGTCTTGCCGGGGCCGATCTGCTTCGCGACCTCCACGGCGGCCCAGACGTTCGCGCCGGAGGAGACGCCGACCAGCAGCCCCTCCTCGCGCGCCAGCCGCCGGGTCATGGCGAAGGCGTCCTCGTCACGGACGCCCATCACCTCGTCATACACGTCACGGTTCAGCACGCTCGGCACGAACGACGCGCCGATGCCCTGGATCGCGTGGATGCCCGCGCGCCCGCCCTGCAGCACCGGGGCGCGCGAGGGCTCGACCGCGACCACTCGAACCGCCAGCCCGGCGCCTCGCAGCACCTCGCCGACGCCGGTGATGGTACCGCCTGTCCCCACTCCAGCCACGAAGGCGTCCACCCGGCCACCGGTGGCGGCCAGGATCTCCGGGCCGGTGGTCTGGCGGTGCACCTCCGGGTTCGCGGGGTTGTCGAACTGCTGCAGCATGAAGTGGCCGTGCTTGGAGACCAGCTCCTGCGCGGCGAAGACCGCGCCCGTCATGCCCTCGATCGCCGGGGTGAGGACGAGGTCGGCACCCAGGCGCTCGAGCATCCGGCGGCGCTCCACGCTCATGTCCTCGGGCATCGTGAGCACCAGGTGGTAGCCCTTCGTCGCCGCGACCATCGCCAGGCCGATGCCGGTGTTCCCGGAGGTCGGCTCCACCAGCGTGTCACCCGGCTTGATCGCGCCGGCCGCCTCCGCCGCCTCGATCATTGCGAGGGCGATGCGGTCCTTCACGGAGCCGCCGGGGTTGAACACCTCGAACTTGCCCAGCACCTCCGCCGCGCCCTCCGGCACCACGCGGTGCAGGCGGACAAGCGGCGTCCGCCCGATGAGTTCGAGCACGGAGTCCGCGATCGCGGGCTTCTGCGTGTTGATGCCAGTCTGCTCAGTCATCTCGCTCCACCGCGCTGCGCCGTCTTAGATGACGTACCGCGCTGCGGCTGCCCGCTCACGCTCGTGCTCTCGCTCGTGCTCAACGAGGTCTGCGAGCGACACGGCGGCGAGCTTCGCGCGCATGTCGTCGTAGATCTCCTGCCACACCCAGTCCTGCCCGCAGATCGCCTCCTCATGCGGGTCGTCGTTCTCCAGACACTGCATCGGCGCCAGCGACCCCTCCAGGCTCTCGAGGAGGTGGAGCAGGCAGATCTCGGACACCGGCTTCGCCAGCTGGTGTCCGCCCGCGGGGCCGCGCGTGCTGCGGATGAAGCCGTCACGCCGCAGCTGCGCCAGCAGGTGATCCAGGTAGGCCTCCGGGATCCGGCGGCGGCGCGCGATCTCCGCTCGCTGCACAGGGCCTTCGCCCTCGTGCTTGGCGAGGTCGATCATCGCGCGTACGCCGTAGTCGCCCTTGGTGCTGAGCAGCATGGCCGTGCTTCCCGGAAGGCTATCCATCGTCGAGCCCGCCCGCCCTGGAGGACGTTGTCGGTATTCTCGACCATTCCAGTCAACATTGTAGCAGAGTTCAATTTCCGCGCTACCCCCCGGGGGTACACGGCGCGAGATCGACCGCTAGATCGAGACCCGCGCGCGGAGTGCCGCACCCAGCGCCAGCGCCCCGGCCAGCATCAGCGGCACGCCGATAGAGAACAGCGCCAGCCCCCCGGTGAACAGCATGATGAGCCTCACGGTCCCCAGCACCGTGAGGGCCGCCTGCAGCACGAAGATCGAGGCGACCACCGCCACGTAGCCCTCCGCGCCCTCGTAACCGACCGCGCCTTGGACGATCAGCAGGAGGTAGAGGACGGCGATCCCGCTGGCGAGGACGGAGGCGCTCAGGCCCAAGACGGAGGGCCGCCGGGTCACCGAGAGGCCCTCGCACGGCGCTCCTGCAGGTACTCCTGGCCGGCGGCACCCGCCGCGAACGCCGCGGCGAGCATGAGCGGCGCCGCCGCCTGGCTCACCGGGCCGACGGCGCTGATCACTGCGAGCAGCGCCACTCCGGCCAGTTGCGGGACTGTCCGGCGCGAGGCGGCTCGCACGGCGACCCAGAGCTGCGCGATCAGCACCAGCATCACCAGGATGCCCATGCGGGGCACCGCCGCCGCCAGCACGAGCGTCGCCGTGTGCGCAGCGGCCACGCCGATCAGCGCCGCCGCTACCAGTCCCAGGAGCGAGAACCGTCCGACGGACACGCCGCTACATCCCGCCGGCGACCGCCGGGACGATGGAGACCTCGTCGCCGTCCTTCAGGGCCGTCGTCAGCCCGTCCAGGAAGCGGACATCCTCGCCGTTCACGTAGATGTTCACGAAGCGGCGGAGCTCGCCACCGTCGTCCAGGAGGCGATCCTTCATCCCCGGGAACGCCCCCTCCAGCGAGGTGACGATGCCGCGCAGGTCGCTGGGGTCGGCGGCATAGGTGTCCTGGTCGCCGGTGAGGTTGCGGAGCGGAGTCGGGATCTTCACAGTCACAGCCATCGCGGTCGGTCCTTCCGAAATCAGTCGTTCATCCGTGGGAGGCGCGGTGCGCCTCGGTGTGTGCTTACCCCTCGACGACATCCCCGAGTGTGGCGTCGTCCACGCGCACGCCCTTGTCGCGGGCCCACTGGAGCGCACGCTCGATCTCGTCGTCCTCGCCGGAGATCTCCATGATCACAAAGCCGGCGGCCGGCCCCACGTCCGCCACGCGGACGTCCGTCACCACCTGGAACGTGTGGCCCATGTTGTAGATCAGCGGTTCTTTGATCAGCTGCTGGCTGTACGTCAGCCGGACGTGCTTCGTCGCCATGTGCGGCCCCTACGCCCGAGCGCCCACGGGGGCGCCCTGCCGCTGCCGTAGCGCCTCGTCGAACGCGCCGGCGTTGGCCGGCACGCGCAGCGGCTCCGCCACCTTGTCCGCGACCGCCTCGATCGTCTTCAGTCCGCCGCCGGAGATCACCGCCACGGTCTCCTCGTCACGACGGATGAAGCCGGACGCGACCATCTTCTTGAGGCAGCCGATCGTCACGCCGCCGGCGGTCTCCGCGAAGATGCCCTCGGTCTCGGCGAGCAGCTTGATGCCCTCCACGATCTCGTCGTCGTTGACCATCTCGGCACCGCCGTTGGTCTCCTGCATCTGCTTCAGCGCGTAGTAGCCGTCCGCCGGGTTCCCGATGGCGAGCGACCGCGCGATGGTGTTTGGCTTCTGCGGGACGAAGTTCAGCGTGTGCTTCTCGTACGCCGTGGTGATCGGCGAGCAGCCCTCCGCCTGCGCACCGGACATGCGCGTGTGCGGCGTGTCGATGAGCCCCACCTTGTGGAACTCCTGCAGGCCCTTCCAGATCTTGGTGTACATAGAGCCGGACGCCATGGGCGCGACGATGTGGTCGGGCGCGCGCCAGCCCAGCTGCTCCGCGATCTCGTAGCCCAGCGTGCGGCTGCCTTCCGCGTAGTACGGGCGGACGTTGATGTTCACGAACGCCCACGGGCGCGCCATGGACAGCTCCGTGCAGAGCCGGTTCACGTCGTCGTAGGAGCCGCGCACCATCACCAGCGTGGGGTTGTAGATCGCGGAGCCCACGACCTTGCCCTGCTCCAGGTCGTCCGGGATGAAGACGTAGCAGTCCATCCCCGCGCCGGCCGCGTGCGCCGCCACGGAGTTGGCCAGGTTGCCGGTGGACGCGCACGCCATCGCCTCGAAGCCGAACTCGCGCGCCTTCGCGATCGCCACGGAGACCACGCGATCCTTGAACGACCACGTGGGGTTCACGGTGTCGTTCTTGATCCACAGCGTGTCCAGGCCGACGGCCTTCGCAAGGCGATCCGCCTTGATCAGCGGCGTGTAGCCGGTGCCCAGGTCGACCTTGTACTGCGGGTCGCACGGCAGCAGCTCCGCGTAGCGCCAGAGGCTGGTCGGCCCGCGCTCGATCGAGTCGCGCGTCATCGCCGCGCGGATGCCGTCGTAGTCGTAGGCGACCTCCAGCGGGCCGAAGCAGAACTCGCAGGAGAAGATGGGAGTCAGCGGATACTCGCGGCCGCACTCGCGGCACTTCAGGGCTTGAGCGAACGTCATGGGGTTGAGTCCTCGAATGGTGCGCGCCTCCGGTTGCGGAGGGCGCGCAGGAACGCCGGTCGGATCAGGTGGAGACGCCCGAGGCGCGAGCCGTGTGGCTTCGCGTCGGGCTAGCGCATCACCATGAGGCGCATCGGGCGGCGCATGACGCCGGTCGCCGCGCGCGCCGATGCACCCGCTAGCGGTGTTGAGAGGGGGTCGTGAAGTGAGGTCATGAGCGGCGCCTTCCGTTCATCATCCCCGGCGTCACCGTGACGCCGAGCCGGAGTTAGCACCGTGTTCGCCCAAGGCCGTGGCGACCGGTTGCCGCGGGTTCGTTGGGCCGGGCCCTCCCCCGCTCTGGATGAACATCGAAGCTCTCACCCGCAAGGGGCTGCCGCCTGATGCGTACCCCACGAGGCTAGATTCCGGCCGAGCATTCTGTCAATCAGGCGGACGGGTCGATTGAGGACGCCTGATCTGGGGTCGTCGTACACCAGGACAAGGGCTTCTCCTGACCTGAGCCCTCCCGCCGCCGTCGCGCGCTGGTTGACCATCTACACCCGCGCCGGCCACCCCGTGGAAGTGGAGGAGAACCATCGGCTGGACGTGGCCGACAACGAGATCGTCTTCCGCGTCTCAGACTGGGCGGCGTTCACCGCCGTCATCGAGTTGGACGGCGAGCAGGAGGCCTCGTAGTCGACACTCAACGCACGACGGCCGGCGGCTACTGGCCCAGCGTCTTCCCGAGGCGCGCGTTGATGATCGCGGCGCGCACGACGCCCAGGTCGATCTGCCCCTGAGACACCACCGCGCCCGCGATCTCGATCACCGGGATCTCGAGCATGTAGCGGCGCTCGAGATCCTCGTCCCCCTCGATGTTCACATCGTCGATGTGGAAGGGGAGGGTCTGCTGGAGCGCGCGCAGTTGCAGCCGCGCGACGTCACACAGGTGGCAGCCCTTGCGGCTGTACAGGGTCACCCGAGGCGACCCGTCCGGAAGGATCGGCGCGCCGCGCATCATCGAGGCACCTCGGTCACTCGCGGCGCACCGGGATGCGGCCGGGCCGCGCGGGCGCGGGCGCCGGATCCACCGGCGGCTGGCGGAGCAGCCAGATTACCGGGGGGATCGAGCCGATCACCGTGAGGATCGAGACGAGCTGAGGCACGGTCGCCCCCGGCAGGAACGTGTCCGCGGAGTCCATGCGCAGGAAGCTGACCGCCCAGCGCATGACGGAGTAACTGATCAGGAAGACGAAGAACGTCAGCCCCGGCCGCCGCCGCAGCGGCCCGAACATGAAGAAGAACAGCGCCCCGAGGATCACGAAGTCGCCGATCATCTCGTACGTCGTCGCTGGGTGGTGCGCGCCGACCGTGAGCGAGTGCGCGAACGCCGGCGACTGCGGGTGGGAGTAGATCACGGCCCACGGCAGGGTGGTCGCCTTCGCCAGGTGCTCGCCGTTCACCAGGTCGCCGAGACGGCCGATGCCCATGCCCGTGATCAGGCCGAAGCTGGCGATGTCGAGGCCTTTGCGCAACTCGTAGCCTCGCCACATCGCGAAGAGGAACGAGCCGAGGACGCCGCCGAGGACGGCGCCCCACACGGAGATGCCGCCTTCCGCGATCGCGAAGATGTCCGCGGGGTTCTGACCGTAGTACGCCCAGTGCTCCGCCACGAACAGCGCGCGGGCGCCGATGATGCCGCTGGGCACGCCGACCAGCGCCAGCGTGTACGCGTCGTCCTCGTCATAGCCGACGCGCCGCCCCGCCCAGAGTGACAGCTGCACGCCGCCCAGGATGCCCAGGGCGGTGAACAGGCCATGCCAGGTGATGAGAAACGGCCCGATCTGCCCGAGGTTGGGGCTCCACGGGATCGTGATGACCAGGAACTCCAGCACGCTGCCCTCCGAAATCACCCGCGGCGGCGGTCGGCCGTGGTGGCAGCGATCACGATACGCCCACGCGGTAGGACGGGCGCGCTACGAGGGCCGCGCCCAGCGGCGCGATCGCCGCTTCGCCACCTGCACGGCCGCCGCGTGAGCGCGCTCCGAGTAGGGTGCGCCGATCGGCGCGAGCGGCGCGCTGTCCGGGCCCTCCCGGTGCCGGAGAGCCGCCGCGATCAGGTAGTCGAGGAGCGCGGGGTTCTTCGGCAGCAGCGATCCGTGGAGGTACGTCCCGATCGCCTCGTTGCGCTGTGCGCCCTCCGTGCCATCGTCCCCGTTGTTGCCGTAGCCGTACTCCACCATCGCGAACGGCCGCGCGGCCGGGCCCAGGTAGGTGCGGCCGCCGTGGTTCTCGAACCCCGCCACCTCGCCCACGCCGGGCAGGGTGGACGTGGCCACCACATCGCCGATGCAGCGCGCCCAACCGGAGCCCGGCGCCACCGTGGTCACATCGAAGACGCCCGCGCCAGGCAGCTCCGCGCCGGTGCCGTCACGGTAGGACTGGCCGAAGAGCTGGTAGCCGCCGCAGATCGCCAGCATCGCCACGCCCTCGTCCGCCCACACGCGCAGCCTCGGCCCGTGCGCGGCGAGGTCGTCCGCGATGCGCCGCTGCTCGCGATCCTGGCCGCCGCCGATCAGCACCAGGTCCGTGTCATCCGGCAGCGAATCGCCCAGGCTGACGGACGTCACCTCTGCGTCGATGCCGTGCTCCGCGGCACGCGCCCGGAGCGCGATCACGTTGCCTCGATCGGCGTAGACGTTCATCACATCGTCGTAGAGCGTGACGATGCGGATGGATCGGCGCGGGGCCTCGTCCGGCGTCTCGTCGGGGGTGCGCTCGTCCGTCACTTGCTGCCCTCCCAGTACGCCCCCCCGCCGGCGCGCCGGGCCAGCGCGGCGCGCACGTCCATCATCGCGGTGTACGTCGCCACCACGTCCAGCCGGCCACCGGGGGGCGTGCGCGCCAGCGCGGCGTCCAGCGCGCGCTCCGTCTGGGCGATCACCGCGACCGGCGGGCACCCCGCCAGCGCGAAGCGCAGCGCGAGATCGTCCGAGCGGTCGCCCGAGCAGACGATCGTGGCCCCCATCCCCGCCAGCATCTCCAGGTCGGCATCGTAGATCCAGGAGACGTCCTGCCCGTCCTGCACGCCGTCGTTCAGCATGGCCAGGACGCTGAGCGGCGGGGCGGCGACGGTGAGCACGCGAAGCACCTCGTTCAGCCCGGCGGGGTTCTTCGCCAGCAGCAGGCGGACGCGGCGGCCAGCGACCTCGAACCGCTCCTGCCGCCCGAACGCGGGCCCAGCCTCGGCCAGCGCGGAGGCGATGGTGGCCGCGTCCATCCCCAGCGCGTGCGCCGCCGCGGCCGCCGCCAGCGCGTTGTACGCCGAGTACAGTCCCGCCAGCGGCAACTCGAACTGGAACGTCTCCTCCGCCTCCCCCTGGCGGATCGCCACGTGCACGGTGCTGCCGTCCTCCCGCAGTTCTATGCGGCGCGCGGAGACATCCGGCACGGGACGGGCGCGCCCACAGGAGGCGCAGCCCCAGCGGCCGACGTGCCCCATGTAGATCGACTGGTACGTGAAGCGCGAGCCGCACGAGCAGAAGCGCGCGTCCGAGGCGTGCTCCGCGTGCCCCAGCGCGACCGCGTCGTCGTCCACGCCGAAGGTGACCACGCGCGCGCCCCGCGCGTGCAGCGCGAGCTGGGCGATGGAGGGGTCGTCCGCATTCAGCACCAGCGTGGGCGGCGTCGCCACCTCGTCCAGTGCGCGCGCCCAGCCCTCCGCCACGGAGTCCACCTCGCCGTAGCGGTCCAACTGGTCGCGGAACAGGTTCAGGAACACGGCCAGGCGCGGGCGGAGGCGCGGCATCAGCCGGGCCAGCGCCGCCTCGTCCACCTCGAACACACCGGCGCGCTCGCCGGCGCGCGGGAGCAGGCCCCGGCCGTCCACGCTGCCGGAGTACGCGGCGATCAGCCCGCGCTCCAGGTTGGACCCGGAGGGGTTCGTC
>JAQCJS010000009.1 GCA_027592975.1 Chloroflexota bacterium | reverse complement strand
CATGGGCGACTCACTCCCCGGCCTGCAGGCCCGCCTGATGTCGCAGGCAATGCGGAAGCTCACCAGCTCCGTCTCCCGCACCAACACCGCGCTGATCTTCATCAACCAGCTCCGCGAGAAGATCGGCGTCATGTTCGGCAGCCCGGAGACCACGCCCGGTGGCCGCGCGCTGAAGTTCTACTCCTCCGTCCGCATCGACATCCGCCGCGTGGAGTCGCTGAAGGACGGCCAGACGTTCATCGGAAACCGCGTCCGCTGCAAGGTGGTGAAGAACAAGGTCGCTCCGCCGTTCCGCCAGGCAGAGTTCGACATCATGTTCACGGCCGACCAGCACGGCATCAACCACTGGGGCGACGTCATCGACCTCGCCGCCGAGCACGAGATCGTGAAGAAGCTTGGCGCGTTCTACTCCTACGGCGACGTGCGCATCGGCCAGGGGCGCCAGAACGCGATCACCTACCTCCGCGAGCACCCCGAGATGGGTTCCGAGATCGAGGATCGCATCCGTGCCGCCGTCGGCGCCATGAAGGCGTCGATGGGCGCGAACACCCCGGTTGCCGCCCCCGATGCCGTCGAGGACGCGATCTCGATCGACGCCTAGCCCGGGCGGACTCGGACTCACCGGGAGCAGCGCATGACCCGCACGGTCACCGCCGTGGAGAAGCAGGGCAACGGGGTCGTCACCGTCACCGTCATCTCAGATGACGAGGATGGGGACGCCCCTCAGCCCGCCCTGCTCCCGATCGAGTCCGTCATCCTGAACCAGGTTCGCACGGGCGCAGAGTTCTCTGACGCGCGCTGGGAGGAGATCCGCGCGGACGGGGCGCTCCTCCTCGCCACTCGCCGCGGCCTGGAGCTGCTCTCCCGCAAGCCGCGCACCGAGCGGGATCTCCGGACCGCCCTCGGCGAGGCCTTCCAGCCCGAGGACATCGACCGCGCGCTCGCACGGCTGCACGAGCTGGGCTACCTGGACGATCGTGCATGGTCAGACCGTTATGTCGCGGCACCACGCGCACAGGCTCGAGGCCGCTCCCTGCTCCGCTCAGAACTGAAGGCGCGCGGCGTGCCTGACGAGGTGGTCGCGGAGGCGCTTGAGGGCCGCGACGAACTGTCGACGGCCCTCGAGACCGCGGCGAAGCGCCTCCGTTCCCTGCGCTCGATCGAGGACGAAGAGCGCCGAAGGCGGCGGCTCTACGACTTCCTGCGCCGGCGTGGCTTCTCGGACGACGTCTGCCGCCGCGCGATGGACTCCGTGCTCGCCGGAGCCAACCGCTAGCTCCGCGATCAGCCCTCGCGTCCGCATCACCGGGACGCGGACTCGCGGGACGTTCGTGCTACCATCGAGCGAAGGGCAGCCAGGCGCTTCGCGCACGGTGAGCCCGTTCAGTCGAATCTTCGGCCGATCGCGACGCGTTATCCGCGGCGCGGGGCCGGTCTCGAATCGGAGCCCCAGACATGGACTCTGCCGTCCTATCGATCGTTGTCGGCATCGCCGGCGCCCTTCTTGGGGCCGGCGGCGCATTTATGTTCGCTCGCAGCGGGGCGAACTCCCTCCTCGGACAGGCGCAGGCGGACGCTCGTCGCCTCCGGGAGGAGGCCGAGAACCGCGCACGAACGCTTGAACTCGAGGCGGAGAAGCGCGCGATCGAGCGTCGCGAGGCGGCCGAGGCGCAGCTTCGCGAGGAACGCCGCGACCTGAACGCCACCGAGCGACGCCTTGAACAGCGCGAGACGACGATCGAGCGGCGCGCCGAGGCGCTGGAGCGCGGCGAGCAGGACGTTCGCGACCGGACGGCGGCGCTGGATCGCACCGAGCGCGAGACCGAGGCGCTGCGTGCCCGGATCCGCACCGATCTGGAGCAGGTCGCTGCGATGACCAGCGACGAGGCGCGCGCCCAGTTGCTGGACGAACTCGACAACGAGCTCCGCGACGAGGCCGCCCGCCGCGTCCGCAACATGGAAGCCTCCGCGAAGGCCGAGGCAGACGCGCGCTCCCGCAAGGTGCTGGCGACCGTGATGCAGCGCATCACCTCCGATGTGACGGCGGAGACGACCGTGACGGTCGTCCCGATCGCCTCCGACGAACTGAAGGGGCGCATCATCGGCCGCGAGGGCCGGAACATCCGGGCGTTCGAGGCGGCGACCGGCTGCGACCTGATCATCGACGACACGCCGGAGGCGGTCACCGTTTCGGGCTTCGATCCGGTTCGCCGGGAGATCGCCCGCGTCGCCCTCGCTCGGCTGATCCAGGACGGCCGCATCCAGCCGACCCGCATCGAGGCCGCCGTGGAGCGCGCTCGCTCCGAGGTGGACGACATGATCGAGACGGCCGGCAGGCAGGCGGTCGTGGACGCGGAGGTCACCGGTCTCCACCCGGAGATCGTGAAGACGCTGGGCAAGCTCCGCTTCCGCTTCTCGTACGGCCAGAACCAGTTGCGCCACTGCATCGAGACCTCCTGGCTGGCCACCGCACTCGCGCATGAGCTGGGCGCGAACGTGGAGGTGTGCCGCCTGGGCGGGCTGCTGCACGACCTGGGCAAGGCTGTGGACCGCGAGATGGAGGGCACCCACGCCCGCCTGGGCGCGGACATCGCACGGCGCTTCGGCGTCTCGCGCGAGGTGGTCCACTGCATTGAGGCGCACCACGAGGAGGTGCGTCCGGAGACGACGGAGGCGTTCATCGTCATCGTCGCGGACGCAATCTCCGGCAGCCGCCCCGGCGCCCGCCGCGAGTTCGCCGAGGAGTACATCAAGCGCCTGGAGGCTCTCGAGTCGATCGCCAACTCCTTCGACGGCGTGGAGCAGGCCTTCGCGGTGCAGGCCGGGCGCGAGATTCGCATCGTGGTGCGGCCGGAGCAGGTGGACGACCTGGGCGCCAGCCGCCTCGCTCGGGACGTCTCGAAGCGCATCGAAGAGACGATGCAGTACCCCGGCGAGATCCGCGTGACCGTGGTCCGTGAGACCCGCGCGTCTGCCGTGGCGCACTAGCGCGGGACACGCGGAACCCTTCGATGACCCTCGACGCGACCTCGTCCGCCACGCAGGGCCCGACCATGTGCCAGCGGCACCCGGACGTGGAGACGGGGCTGGCCTGCGGGCGTTGCGAGACCCCGATCTGCCCGCGCTGCCTGGTCTACACCCCCGCGGGCACGCGCTGCCCCACCTGCGCGACCATTGGCCGGCCGAAGATGTACACGCTGGGCGCGCTGGACTACGTGCGGGCCATCAGCACCGCGGTCGTCGTGGGGCTCGCGCTGGGCTTCGTCGCGGCGCTGCTGCTCGCCCCAACCCCCCGCATCGGCCTGTTCTCGATCATCCTGGCAGTCGCCGGCGGCTACGGCCTGGGAGTGGCGATGGCAGAGGCGCTGAACCTGACCACCAGCCGCAAGCGCGGCCGCCAGATGCAGATGGTCGCGGCGGGAGGGATCGTGCTGGCGGCGATCACGCGGCTGGTGCTGTCCGGGGTGCCGCTGGAGTGGGCGCTGCGGGACTTCGCCGGGCTGATGATGGTGGCGATCGCCATCAGCACCGCCTCCAGCCGGCGCCGGTAGCCCGGGAACCGGCCGAACCGTCAGTCGCCTAGCGGATGCGGTCGATGACGGTGAGCGCGATCAGCATGGCGACGCAGATGGTGGTGACGCCGACGACGCGCTTCAGCTCTGCAGCCAGGTACGGAGCCTGCCGGAGGACGTTCTCGTTGACGCGGCGCGTCTCCGCGGTGACGCGGTGGCTCTCCGGCTCGGACTCGACGCCCGGTGCGCCCTCGTACGTGGGACGAGGAGGGGCGACTCGGCGGGTGAGACGGCGGCGCGGCGTAGGCTGCATGGCTCCTCCGCAGCCCAGTGTAAGCGTGGCACTCCCCGGACGCGAGAACCCGGTGAGCCGAATCCCAACTGGCCCCCGCGAACCGATTGACCGCCAATCAAGGCGCCGGTAACGTAAGAGATCGGTTGTGGCCCTGTAGTGTAGCGGCCTAACACGCCACCCTGTCACGGTGGAGACCGTCGGTTCGAATCCGATCAGGGTCGCCATAACCCGCTGGACGCGAGTCCTCGAACCTGCCGCCCTCGGGCGGCTTTTTCGCGCCTGCCCGTCGTTCGGTGTGTCGGCCGGTTCCGAGGGGCATCCGCTCCTATCCCCGCATAGCCAAGGGCCGTGGTTCAGGCGGGCGCGAAGATCGACAGGGCCGACTTCAGCATGTCGCGCACGTCGCTGACGTCTTCGCCTGACGCGCGCTGGGTGAGCGCCAACCCGATCTGCTCGGACAGGTAGCGCGCCCCGGTCTGAATGCTTCGCCCTGCGGGCCACTCACCCGCGTCGCGGCAGCGCTGCAGGAACGTCTCGTACGCGCCCCGCGCTCCGGCATCCAGCTCGTCGACACGCGCCCGCGTCTCGGGGCCCAGCCGGTGTTTTCCGCTGCGCATCTTGTAGAACAGGCAACCCGTCGCCATGCGCGGGTCGTCGCAGGCGAAATCGATCAACGCGTCGAGCGTCGCCTGCAAGCCCTTGCCGGCCTGCAGGATCGCGAACACGTCCGACAGGACCTGCGTGGCGTAGCGGTCGAGCGTCGCGCGCGTCAGCCCATCTTCACTGCCGAACTCCCGGTACAGCGACGGCTTGGACACATGGGCCAGCCGGCAGATCGAATTGAGCGACACATCCGAGGGGTCCGTCGGGTCGATGATCGGCGCGCTGGGGGGCGTGCTCGGCGGCGCCGTCGCGGCGCGGATCACCATGCGCTGGACGGCGGTCTGCTCGCTGCTGGGGATGTCCGGCGGCGTGCTGCTCCTGCTGATCTCGTCGAACCTGGTCACGGCGGCGCTGTTCGCCACGGTCTACGGGGCCGCGTTCGGGTCGCAGCTGGCGATCAACCAGATGGTGTACGCGGAGTACTTCGGTCGCCGTTCAGTGGGCCTGATCCGCAGCTCGTTCCAGCCCGCGCAGCTCACCATGAGCGCAGCCGGGCCGTACGCGGTCGGCCTGTGGTTCACCTGGGCGGGAGACTACACCGCGCCGTTTCTGGGGCTGAGCGTGCTGCTGGCGCTCGCGGCGCTGGTGTTCGGCTTCGCGCGACCGCCGCGAGGTGCCTGAACCGGCGGCCCGCGGACGCCCTCGCCCGCCTGAGCGCCGGCGACCGTCAACCACTGGGGTGGTGGCAGCCGGGCCGAAAACGGCATAGTCTCCGCGCGCCCCGGATACGGCACCGACTACATGGAGGATGGCAGATGACGGACAAGACCGCGGCCGCGTACTGGGAGAAGCGCGACAACGTCGCGTGGCTCTTCCTCAACGACCCGGGCACCCGCAACGCACTCGGCTCGGCAGTGGCCGAGGCGGTCGTGAAGTGCATTGCCGAGATCGATGCGGATGAGAGCGTCGGCGTGGTCTGCCTGACCAGCACACACGAGACCTCGTTCTGCTCCGGCAACCACCTCAAGGAACTGGCGGGCCTGGTGCCGCCGGCAACCAGCACGACCACGGGCGAGCTGCACGACGGCGTGCGCCACTGCAAGCGACCGGTGATCGCGGTGGTCCACGGCTACTGCCTGGGCGGTGGCATCTCGCTGCTCGCCAATTGCGACATGGCGATCGCCAGCGACCGCGCCACGTTCGGTCTGCCCGAGGTGGTCCGCGGCTACCCGCCGGGGCGGGCGCTGGGCGAGATCCTGCAGACGATCCCCACGAAGTGGGCGTTCGACCTGGCCATGTCCGGCCGCAACTGGACGGCCGACCGCGCGCTGCAGGCGGGGCTGATCAGCCGCATCGTGCCGCACGACGACCTGATCGAGGAGGCGCAGAAGTGGGCCTCCGACATGGCCTCGTTCCCTCCGGGGTCGCTGCGCATGACCAAGACGATCATGCACAAGATCATGGACGTCCTGCCGCACGACGAGCGAGTGCTGCTGAACCGCACGGGCTACGTGCGCGACGCGACGACCACGCCCGGCATCGTGGGCGATGGCCCGCAGAGCATCCGCTCCTTCTTCCGCCACGAGGACGACACGAAGGCGCGCTCGCTCGACTAGCCGGACGCAACCCGGCCAAGCGCACGCAGGGGACGGGCATCGCTGCCCGTCCCCTGTCCGTTTCGAGGCCGGCCTGCTCGTCAGTCGCGCACGACGGTGAGCGCCGTGGGGCGCGTGATGCCGCCAGGGAAGGCCGCCTTGAACGCGTCGTTCACGAAGCCGCCGTTCACCAGGTAGAGCACGAACGCGCCGCCCGGATCCTGCGCCCACGCCGCAACCGCGCCATGCTCCGTCAGCACCTGCGCGAGTTGATCCGCGGCACCGCCGTTGAACACGACCTGCGCGAGGTTGTCCGGTGAGAACACCGGCGGCGTCGCGAACGTGCCCGGTCCCACGGTGGACGTCAGCCGCACGGCCGGCCTCCCGGCGAAGCCGATGATGTTGGCCGTCCCGTTCGCGGCGATCCCGCTTGCGGTTCCGTCGCCAGCCTCGTTCCCCGCTGGCCGCGCGAAGAGCCCGGTGATGCGGACGATGTCGATGCCGCGCGCCGGGATCGAGGAGTACGTGATCTCGATCGCGGAGGCCGTGGCGACCGCCTCCACCGAAGTGATCGCGGCGAGCGTGCTCGTGGAGGTGTCCAGTGGGCCTGCGCGGAACTCCCAGCCGGGGGGCGCGGCGATCGTCGCCGTCCCATCTCGCATCGGCGGGAAGTCGCCCTCCAGCCCCTCGCCGATGACGATCGGACTCACGGAGGTGTAGGTACCGCTCCCGGTGCGCGGGTTGGTGAGCAGCGGAGCCGTCGCCGTGCCCGGGGCCACCTGGACGTCCGCGTGCGCGAGGCCGCCCTTGCCCGGCACCGCCTCCGAAAGCAACAGGAGGCACACAACGGCCAGGGCCGCGATCAGGACGCTGTGACGGGCCCGAGGGCTGTTGCTCAAGACGACTCCTCGACGCCGCAGCGATGCGCGGTGCCTCGTACCAGCCTTGCACGCCTGCGGACGACGCGCGTCGCAGGCGGGTGCCACCTCCCGGCCCCGGCCGTGTACGAACCGCCGCAATCGACGGGAGGAGCCCCCCCCCCCGCCGGGATGCCTGCCCGTCTGACATACTGCGCGGGCGCTGAGGAGGTCCCGGATGGTCGATGCACCGGTGCGACATCGAGCTCACATCGTCGTGGGCGGATACCCGCCCGGGAACCCGGCCAGTCACGACCATGACTACGCGCGTCGCCGGATCCTGGAGGCGCTCGGCGAGATCGAGCACTCGCACGCCACGGTCGCGGGCGACTTCGAGGACCTGGAGAAGTGGCTGCCCGGGTCTGACCTGATGGTCACCTACACCGCCGGGCCGATCCCCACGGACGAGCAGGCGGCGTTCATCGCCGAGTGGGTGGAGGCCGGTGGGCGCTGGTTCGCCCTCCACGGCACCAGCGGCGGGCGGGCGCGGCGCGTGCCGGACGAGGTGCAGCCCAGCGGGCGGCCTCGACGCCGGATGCTGCGCGCCGCGTACCACGAGGTGCTGGGGGCGTTCTTCCTGAACCACCCGCCGGCCCGCAAGTTCGATGTGGACGTGGTGGACCGGGAGCACCCGCTCACGCGCGGCCTCCCCGCGCGTTTCACCACCATGGACGAGCCGTACATCCTGGATGTGCAGCCGGACATCCACGTGCTCATGACTGCCCCACTCGGCCCCGACAACTCCCCGGAAGGCTTCGGCTTCGTGTACGACCGCGAGCTGGACACCGGACTGATGGCGGACGGCCGGACGCGCGCCGTCGGCTTCGTGCGCGAGCGCGGGAACGGTGCGGTCGCGTACATCCCGCTCGGCCACAACCACGCGCCCACCACGCAGCCGCAGGCGATCGTGGATGAGAGCGTCGCGCCGGGCGGCATCACGCCGCCGGTCTTCCGCGGGTCGTGGGAGACGGAGGCGTTCAGCCGGCTGCTGCGGAACGCGATGGCGTGGGGCTTTCGAGCCTCGCTGAAACGCGACCGCGTAGTCACGTCACCCGAGAGGGTTGATGAACAGCCCGATGCGGAACCCGGTCGCAAGCCCAGCCGCGACTGAGAATATCCACATACCGCCTCCAACCAGCCTGGGGAGAACAGGCTCCCTGTGGTACTCGGCTCACCGGGGGTGGTTCCGTAGCGGCTGCTCCTCGATCTCGACCCACCCCCGGCCGTTGTCAGGGAACCGACAGATCCGAGGCAGCATCGCCTCGCGCGCGGCGGCACCCTGCTGGTACCCCCGGGGGGTTGCCAATCACTCTGCGGATGCCGTAGAACCCTCCAGTCGGGCGCGTCTTCGCGCCGGTGCCAGAGTTGGAGGGGTGACTGTGCTCGTTCTCGACCCGAAGTGGGATCTTGAGACTGATGTCGTGATCGTCGGGTTCGGCTCCTCGGGCGCCGTGGCCGCGCTGACCGCTGCCGAACAGGGCGCGAACGTGGTCATCCTGGAGAAGCAGCGCGAAGGCACCGACATCGAGGTAGGCACGCACTACTCGACGAGCCACATGTCCGGCGGCGTCTACCTTCAGCCCACGCAGTACGAGGCGACCATCAAGTACTTCCGCGCGATGTCCCGCGTGGAGAGCGGCCACGGCACGTACACCACGCCGGAGGGCTGGTCCGGCGACGACCTGATCGAGGCGTACACGGTGGAGGCGCTCCACAACAAGGAGTGGCTGGACGAGCGCGGGTTCACGCTGGAGAAGATCAGCGAGGGCGCGGAGCACAACCTGCCGGGCGTGGAGACGTTCGTCTCCTACCGCTTCGAGAACGCCGGGCTGGGCATGATGCGCCACTTCGAGCAGTTGATCGCGGCGCAGCCGAGGATCAAGGTGCTTTACAGCACGCCCGCGACGCACCTGATCAAGAACCTCCAGGGCGAGGTCATCGGCGTGCGCGCCGACCAGGGCGAGACGGATCCGAAGCCGGTGAGCATCCACGCGCGCCACGGCGTGCTGATGGCAATGGGTGGCTTCGAGTTCAACGAAGAGATGAAGATGAACTACCTGAAGGTGTACCCCACCTACTTCACGGGGAGCGAGGCCACCACCGGCGACGGCTTCAAGATGGTCGCCGAGGTGGGCGCGCAACTCTGGCACATGAACTGCGCCTCCGCGCGCCTGGTCGCGAAGTTCCCGGAGTACCCGAACGCGATCAGCCTGTGGATGGCCGGCCTGCGGCCGACGCCGTACATCCTGGTGGACAAGTACGGGAAGCGGTGGACGAACGAGAAGATCAAGGGCCACACGGTCTACTACGAGACGGCGCTGTTCGACTCACAGAAGCTGGACTATCCGCGCATCCCCTCGTACTGGGTGTTCGACAGGAAGCGCATGACCTCCGCGAAGCTCTCCGGCGCAGGCGCCGGCATCCAGGGCGCCATGGGCCGATACCAGTGGAGCAGCGGCAACAAGGACGAGCTGGAGCGCGGCTGGGTCATTGAGGCCCCGACGATCGAGGCACTGGCGGAGAAGCTGGGCATGGATCCCGCGAAGCTCGCTCAGACCATCGCGACCTACAACGGCTACTGCGAAGAGGGCGTGGACCCAGAGTTCGACCGCGATCCGAAGGACCTGCTGCCGATCGGCGAGGGGCCGTTCTACGCGGTCCAGGTCTGGCCGGGCGGACCGAACACGCAGGGCGGCGCGCGTCACAACGACCGGTGCCAGATCCTGGACTACGACAACAACCCGATCCCCGGCCTCTACGGCTCCGGCGAGTTCGGGTCGCTGTTCGGACTGCTGTACCCCTCGGCCGGCGGCAACCTGAGCGAGTGCTTCGCGATGGGCCGTGTCGTGGGCCGCATGCTGGCGCTCCCGCGCGAAGCGGCGGTCGCCGCGAAATAGCCCGGGGACGTCCGAGGACGGAGCCCCATCCCTCGCCGCCGCCCCCGTCCCGGGGAAGGGGGATGGGATGCGCGCCCGAATCCGCACGCCCGGCGGCCCGGCGCGGCGCGCTGCGGCGACCTCGGCGTGCGAGGAGTCTCGGTCTACCGCTGGCCTCGGAACGGTCGGTCGAAGGTCTGCTCCCAGCGCTCGAGGTACGCCGGGATCACCTCGGGGTTCACGATGCGCGGCGGGAGCGCGGCTCTCGTGGGTCACGCCTCCCGTGTGCACCGTGCCGATGACGCGCGGGTGCGAGAGCAGCGGGTGGTCGGCGGGCGGCGGCTCCACGGCCCACGCGTCCAAGCCAGCACCGGACAGGTGCCCGGACTCCAGCGCCTCGAACAGCGCGTCCTCCTGCGGGATGCCGCCGCGGGCGGTGTTCACGAGGATCGCGCCGTCCGGCATCAGCGCGTACTCCTTCGCGCCCAGCATGCCCTCGGTCTCGCTGTTCAGCGGGCAGTGGACGCTGACGATGTCGCTCTGCGCGAGGAGCGCCGTGAGCTCCGTCTTCTTCGCGCCGCGCTCCGCGCAGGTGTCCTCGTCCAGGTAGGGGTCATAGGTCAGCACGCGACAGCCGAACGCCTTGAGATACGCCGCCGTCTTCGACCCGACGTGGCCGAGGCCGATGATGCCGACGGTGCGCCCGGCCAGCTCGCGCCCCATGAACGCCTCACGCTCCTTGATGCCGCCCGCGCGCATCGCGATGTGCGTCTCTGGCATGCGCTTCAGCAGCGCGAGCATCATCCCCAGCGCGTGCTCCGCGACGCCTTCGGCGTTGCCGCCGGCCTGGTTCACCACGGCGATGCCGGCGCGCGTGCAGGCGTCCACGTCCACGGTGTCGTACCCCGCGCCGTACGTGACGGCCAGAAGCAGAGACGGCATCTTCGCGATCAGGTCGTCCGTGACGTGGAACGGCAACGGGAGCTCGTTGCGGGCGGAGGAGACGTAGTAGCCGTGCGTCTGCGCCAGCACGTCCCCCACCTCCGCATCAGGCACGTCCAGCGTCCGCACGTCCAGCGACGGCGCGCGCCCGACCACCTCCAGGAACGCCTCGTGCATGGGGCGGCCGCGGAACCCCACGCGGAAGAACAGGTCAGTCATCGAAGCCTCCTCGCACGGCGTCCCATCGGGCGCGGCGATTATTGCACGGGCGTTGCGATGCGCTCCGGTCGGTATGCTGTGGCCACCGACTCCCGCATCGAAGCGAAGGACGCACCCATGCCCGCCGGACTCCTGCTCCTCCACGCCTTCCCGCTCGACGCCTCGATGTGGCAGCCGCAGGTCGAGGACCTGGGCGTGTCGATGCCGATCGTCGCGCCAAACCTGCCGGGCTTCGGCGGCACGCCCGGCGGCGGCCCGGTGACCTCGATGGAGGCGATGGCGGACGCGGGCATCGAGGCGGCGCGCGCGGCGGGCCTCGACCGCATCATCGTCTGCGGGCTGTCGATGGGCGGCTACGCGGCGCTCGCGCTGTGGCGGAAGCACCGGCAGTTCGTCGTCGGCATGGTGCTGGCGAACACGCGCGCCGCTGCAGACGACGAGGCGGGCAAGGGCCGCCGCACCGCGCTGGCGGAGCGGCTGCGCGCCGAGGGCAGCCGCTTCCTCGTCGAGAAGCCGCCGCCCCTGCTCTCGGACGGCGCCCCGGCCGACCTCGTCGCCTGCGTGAAGGAGATCATCGCCGCGCAGTCCGCGGAAGGCATCGCGGCCGCGTCCCTTGGCATGGCGGAGCGCCCGGACAGCACGGACCTGCTCCCGCGCCTGGACATCCCGCTGCTGGTGATCACCTCGACGCGCGACACGCTGATTCCGCCCGCGGCGACCGAGGAGATGGCGCAGGGCGTCCCGGGCAGCGAGTTCCGCATGATCGAGGGCGCCGGCCACCTCTCCAACCTCGAAGCGCCGGAGCAGTTCAACATCCTCCTGCGCGAGTTCATCTCACAGCGGCGGGCGTGGGAGGGGGGGGGAACGACTCGTTTTCTGGTTATACG
>JAQCJS010000008.1 GCA_027592975.1 Chloroflexota bacterium | reverse complement strand
GCTCGTCTTTTCGATGATCCCGGGCTTCCAGGCCGCCTTCCACGACGGTCACTTCGAGCCGAACGGCACCAACGCCTTCGCCTTCGACTGGGTGAACATCGGCGACGGTTTCTTCACCATCCAGTTCAGCACCTACGTGGACGCGATCACCATGGTGATGCTCCCGGTCGTGACGATCGTGGCGCTCATGGTGATGATCTACTCCGTGGGCTACATGCGCGGCGAGCCGCGCTACTTCTGGTACTACGCCGTCCTCTCCCTCTTCATCGCCGCCATGCTCACGCTGGTGCTCTCCGGCAACCTGATCATGCTGTACCTGGCCTGGGAGGGCGTGGGCCTCGCCTCGTTCCTGCTCATCGGCTTCTACTGGGAGCGCCAGTCCGCCGCGGAGGCCGCGAAGAAGGCGTTCATCACCACCCGCATCGGCGACGTGGGCCTGCTGATCGGCATCATCCTGCTGTGGCGCGCCACCGGGACGTTCGACATCCAGGAGATCATCGCCGCCGCCACCTCCGGCGCGATCGACCACACCTACCTCACCGTTGCGATGATCTTCCTGTTCGGCGGGGCCATCGGTAAGTCTGCCCAGTTCCCGCTGCACGTCTGGCTGCCCGACGCCATGGAGGGCCCGACGCCCGTCTCCGCCCTGATCCACGCCGCCACCATGGTCGTCGCCGGCGTCTACCTGGTCGCCCGCTTCTCGCCCGTCTACGCGGAGGTGCTCATCGCCCGGGACGTCGTGCTCTACACCGGCCTGATCACCGCAGTCATGGCCGCCTCCATGGGCCTGGTCGCCAACGACATCAAGCGCGTCCTGGCCTACTCCACGGTGTCGCAGCTCGGCTTCATGTTCGTCGCCCTGGGTACCGGCGCCGTCACCGCCGCCATGTTCCACCTCTTCACGCACGCCTTCTTCAAGGCGCTCCTCTTCCTGGGCTCCGGCTCCGTCATCCACGCGACCCACCGGCAGGAGGTCGAGTACCTGGGTGGCCTGCGCAAGAAGATGCCGTGGACGACCGCCACCTTCGTGATCGGCTCGCTCGCCCTCGCCGGCATCCCCGTCTTCGCCGGCTTCTGGTCGAAGGACGAGATCCTCTACGCAACGATGAACGACGCGCCCATGTGGGCGTACGTCACGCTGGCCCTCACCGCGATCCTCACCGCGGCCTATTCCACGCGCGTGGTCCTGCTCACCTTCTTCGGCGAGCCGCGCGACCACCACGCCTACGACCACGCGCACGAGTCGCCGTGGATCATCCTGGGCCCGCTGGTGCTGCTCGCCGTCCTCGCGACCGTGTCCGGCTTCTTTGCGCTGGATCAGGTCGGGCAGGCGCTCGGCTTCGTCGGCGGCATCGGCCAGCTGGTCTACCTCGACTACCCGCACGAGTTCACGGAGCCGCACTGGCTGTTCGCCACCATCGCCACGCTCTCCGCGCTCGCCGGCATCGGCATCGGCATCGCCTACTGGAGCGGGGACGCGCGCCGCGCGGTCGCCGCGCGCCAGTGGGCGCCGGATCTGCACGCGCTGCTGGTCGACCGCTACTACATGGACAAGATGTACCAGGGCATCATCAACCACGTGTTCCTCGGACTTGCGGGGCTGGTGGCCTGGTTCGACAAGCGCATCGTGAACGAGACGGGCGTGGATGGCGGCGCGCAGACGGTCGGGTACTTGGGCTACCGCCTGAAGTTCCTCCAGACCGGGCGCATCCCCAACTACGCGCTGGGCATGGCCGTGGGCATGGTCGCGATCGCGATCATCGCCTTCGGCTCGTAGGGCTAACGAGGGACGACAACGACCTATGACCGAAGCTGACGGCTACGTCCTGATCGCACTGTGCCTGCTGCCGCTCGGCGTGGCCGCCTCGCTGTTCCTCGTCCCCACGAGCCAGCGCTCCACGGTGATCGCCCTGACCGGCATCTCCAGCCTGCTGATGCTGGGGCTCTCGCTCTACGTCTTCTTCCGCTACGCCTTCAACGGCGACCAGTTCCAGGGCGTCATGGCCTGGACGTGGATGCAGAACGTGGGACTGCTGGGCGAAAGGGGCATCCAGTTCAAGGTCGGCGTGGACGGCATCGGCGCTTCGCTCGTCCTGCTGACGGGTGTCGTCGTCGTCCCTTCGACCTGGGTAACGTGGAAGATCCAGGATCGGATGAAGGACTACTTCATCCTCCTGTACCTGGTCACCGCCGGCGTCTACGGCGCCTTCGTCATCCTGGACCTGTTCTTCTGGTTCCTCTTCTACGAGCTGGCGCTCATGCCCATGTACCTCCTGATCGGCGTGTGGGGCTCCACGCGCAAGGAGTACGGCGCCATGAAGCTGATGATGATGCTCCTCGCGGGCTCCATCTTCATCTTCACGGTCATCTTCGCCCTCTTCACGCACGTAGGCGCCGGCACCTTCGACATGGTGACGTTGCTGGAAGCGCCGAAGGACGAGACCTTCCAGATCATCTTCTTCCCGCTCCTGGTCATTGGCTGCGGCACCCTGGGCGCCATGTTCCCGTTCCACTCCTGGTCGCCGGACGGCCACGCCGCCGCCCCCACCTCCGTCTCCATGCTCCACGCGGGCGTGCTGATGAAGGTCGGTGCCTTCGGCGTCATCCGCCTGGGCTACCAGATGATGCCCGCCGGCGGCGAGTTCTGGTCCCCGGCGCTGATCGTCCTCGGTGCGGGCGCCGGCCTGTACGGCGCGATCTCCGCGCTGCGCCAGTCGGACATGAAGCTGCTCATGGGCTTCTCCTCCGTCTCGCACATGGGCTACGTCTTCCTGGGACTGGGCACCTTCAACGTCATCGGCTGGAGCGGCGCCGTGCTGCAAATGACCGCACACGGCTGGATGACCGCCCTCTTCTTCCTCCTGATCGGTGGGATGTACGACCAGTCGCACAACCGCGATATCCCGAGTTTCTCCGGCATGGCGAAGCAGATGCCGATCTGGAGCATCTTCTTCATCTTCGCCAGCATGGCGTCGCTGGGTCTGCCCGGCCTCTCCGGCTTCGTGGCGGAGTTGCACATCTTCATCGGCACGTTCCGCTCGTACCCGATCGTCGGAGGTATCGCGGTCCTCACCGCGGCCATCACCACGACCTACCTGATCCGAGTCCTCGCGCAGGCGTTCTTCGGTGAGATGAACCCGCGCTGGAACCACCTGAAGGAGATCACCTGGATGGAGCGCGCGGGCGCGGTCGTCCTGGCTCTCGCGATGCTCACGCTCGGCATGTGGCCGTCGCCGTGGATCGACCGCATCGCACCGTCGATCATCAACATCCCCGGCATCACCCTCTAACCGAGGCGGGACCCGAACGGGGTAGGAGCGCGCCTGTGACCGAC
This sequence comes from Chloroflexota bacterium, assembly GCA_027592975.1. Next base: position 9,997 of record JAQCJS010000008.1, on the reverse strand, counting down.
ATCCTCGGCAACGAGTTGAACTTCAACATGGGATTGCTGCTGCCCGAGATCATCCTCGGTGCCGTCGCCATCCTGGTCATCTTCGTCGACCTGTTCCGGGAGAAGTCCGCGCGCGTCGCCGTGCCGGTGCTCTCCATCCTGGGCCTCCTGGCCGCAGGCGTCGCCAGCGTGATGGCGATCGACGTGACCGATGACTTCGCGCGCATGGTCTCGATCGACAACTTCACCACGTTCTTCCGGCTGACCTTCATCGCCGTCGCGATCGTGCTCATCGCAGGCTCCTACGAGTACATCGAGCGTCACGTGAACCACGTGGCGGAGTTCTACGCGCTGATCCTGCTGTCCACCGTGGGCGCCATGTTCATGGCCAGCGCCCGCGACCTCCTGGTCGCCTACCTCGGCATCGAACTGCTGTCGTTCTCGCTCTACATCGCCGTGTCGCTGGGCAAGAACGACCCGCGCTCCGGCGAGGCGGGCCTGAAGTACATCCTGCTGGGCGGCGTCGCCTCCGCGATGCTGCTGTACGGCCTCAGCCTGCTCTACGGCGTGGCCGGCTCCACCCAGTACTCCGAGATCGCCGCGGCGCTGTCCGGCGACATCTCCGACCTGCGGATGCCGCTACTCGTGGGCCTGACCCTGATCGTTGCCGGCCTGGGCTTCAAGGTCTCGGCCGTCCCGTTCCACATGTGGGCGCCCGACGCGTACGAGGGCGCACCGATGCCGGTGACCGCGTACCTCTCCGCCACCTCGAAGGCCGCGACGCTCGCGCTGTTCCTGCGCTGGTTCGGCGGGCCACTGCTCCCGGCGATCGCCGAGTGGCAGTGGATGATGGCGGTGATCGCCACCCTGACCATGGTCCTGGGCAACCTGATCGCGCTGCAGCAGCACAACATCAAGCGTCTGCTGGCCTACTCCTCCATCGCCCAAGGCGGCTTCATGCTGATGGCCGTGACCACGATCTCGGACATCGCCACCTCGGCGCTGCTGGTGCACCTGGGCGGGTACATCGTCACCAACCTGGCGCTGTTCATCGCGATCATCCACTTCTACAACCGCACGGGTAAGGAAGAGATCACCGACTTCGCCGGCCTCTCGCGCACGAACCCCTACCTCGCCCTGGTCATCACCGCGGGCCTGTTCTCGCTGGCCGGGATGCCGCTGCTCGCCGGGTTCTTCACGAAGTTCATCCTCTTCCAGGCGGTGGTGGAGGGCGGCTTCCTCTGGCTGGTGGTCGTCGCCGTGGTCGGCAGCACGGTGAGCCTGTTCTACTACCTGCAGGTGATCCGCCAGATGTACATCTACGAGCCGATCGGGGACACCTCCGTCTGGCGCATCTCCGGCATGGGCTACGCCACGACCGGCTTGCTCCTGGGCCTGATGTTCCTGATCGGCATCCAGGGCGCGCCGCTCTACACCGTGGCGGACCGCGCCGCGTTCGCCCTGTTCCAGGACGCCCCCACCGGTGTGAGCATCACCTCGCACGCGGTCGAGGCCGTACCCGGCAGCCCGGCTGCCCCGGGCAAGGCTGGCGGCCACTAGCCGTCCCCGGGGAATCGAGACACACGAAGAAGCCCGGCCGACTGGCCGGGCTTCTTGCTTGCTGCTGCTGACTTGTGGGGGCTCGCGGAGGGCGAGGCGCTACGCCCGGCGCGGCAGTTCCACGGTGGCCGTGCCCGGCGTCGTCTCCGTGGTTCCGTCCTGCTGCTTCACGCCGACATCCAGGTCCACCAGCGCGCGACCGCCATCCTCGTACTTACGGGTGACGCGGCCCCAGACGGTGATCGGCTGGCGCGCGGGGTCCATGCCGCGGTACGACACGCCCCACTTCACAATGCGCCCCTCATCACCGATCCACTCGTCCAGCAGACGCCCGACGATCATCCCCTTCAGCGCGCCGTGCACGATGATTCCGGGGAGGTTGTTCTCCGTCGCGATGCGGTCGTCGTAGTGGATCTGGTAGAAGTCCCCGGACCCCGCCGCCCAGATCACCAGGCGCTGCGACGCCATCTCCTCCTCGATCGAGATCTCCTGCCCCTCGGCCACGTCGTCCCAGATGAGCTGGCTCATCATCGCCCTCCTAGTACCGCAGCCCGGTGTTGCGGATGCGCCCCACCACCACGCCGTCGGACTGTCGAGTGTAGACGGTCTCCGCCACGCGCACCAGCATCTGGCCCAGGCGCGTCTGCCGCAGTTGCAGGTCCGTGATGCGCGTGCGCGCTTCCAGCACGTCGCCCGCGTACACGTCCTCCACCGGCTCCACTTCCGTGCCGCCGTTCAGGCGGCGAGTGAACTCCGGCGCGAACGCGTCGATGTCGCCCTCGGCGGCCGCGGACGGATCGAAGATCGGCATCCCGTAGTAGCCCGGCGGAGCCAGCAGATCGCGATGCCCCTTCGCGCGGGCCGCCGCTGCGTCGTAGTACGCGGGATTCGTGTGGCCCACCGCGCGGGCGAAGGTGCGGATGCCCAGCGTCGTCACCTCGTGGATCACGGGCGCGCCATCGCGGCCGATCGCCGCCTTCATCTCGGGGGTCAGGTCTTCAAGCTCTGGCACGGGCCCTCCGGAGGATGCGTCCGCGCTCCCTCGTCTGCCGCTAGAGCAGCCCCAGGTAGCGGTCCAACTCGTAGCGCGTCACCTGCTGCTGGTACGCGCTCCATTCGAGCTTCTTGTTCGCGACAAGCGAGTCGACCACCAGGTCACCCAGCGCCTCGCGCATCAGCGTTGACCGGTCGAAGCGCTCGATCGCCTCGCCCAGCGTCGCCGGCAGCGATTCGATCCCGCGTTCCGCGCGCTCCGCGTCCGTCAGCTTGTGTGCGGACTGCGTGGCCGGAGGCAGCGGGTACTTCCCGTCGATGCCCGCCAGTCCCGCCGCCAGCACCGACGCGAATGCGAGGTACGGGTTCGTCGCCGGATCGGGAGCACGGTACTCGATGCGCGTCGCCTCGTCACCGTCGGGCTTCCGCTCGGGGACGCGGACCAGGTCGGCGATGCTGTGGTGCGACCACGTCGTGTAGGTCGGCGCCTCGTACCCGGGGACCAGGCGCTTGTACGAGTTGACCCACTGGTTGGTCACCAGCGCCAGCTCCCCCGCGTGCTTCAGCAGTCCCGCCATGTAGTGACGCGCGTCCGAGGACAGCTGCTCCGGGTCGGCAGCATCGAAGAACGCGTTCTGCTCGCCTCGGAACAGCGAAAGCTGCAGGTGCATCGCGGAGCCGTTCTGCCCCGTGACCGGCTTCGGCATGAACGTCGCGTACGCGCCGTGGCGCATCGCCACTTCCTTCACCACCAGCCGGAAGGTCATCACCGCGTCCGCCATGGTCAGGGCGTCCGTGTAGCGGAGATCCATTTCGTGCTGGCTCGGCGCGCCCTCGTGGTGGCTGAGCGCCACCCCGATGCCCATGTCCTCCAGCGTCAGCACCGTCTCGCGGCGCAGATCGCTGCCGCCGTCCAGCGGCGTCAGGTCGAAGTAGCCGCCCTGATCCAGCGGCTCCGTGCCGTGCTGATCCTTGAAGTAGAAGTACTCGATCTCCGGCGAGACGTAGAACGTGAAGCCGCGCTGCGCCGCCTGCGCCAGCACGCGCTTCAGCACCTGGCGAGGATCGCCGGCGAAGCTCTCCCCGCTCTGCGCGCGGATGTCGCAGAACATGCGCGCCACCGCCTGCGGCCTGGGCCGCCACGGCAGGATCTGGAACGTCGCCGGATCCGGCAGCGCGATCATGTCCGACTCGTCCTGCCGGGCGAAGCCCTCGATCGCCGACCCGTCGAACGTCACGCCGTCGAAGAGCGCGTGCTCCAACTCCTCCGTGGTGATCGCCACTGACTTGAGCACGCCCAGGATGTCCGTGAACCACAGGCGAACGAACTTCACGTCATGGTCGCGGCACGCCTGGAGCACATGCTGCCGGGAGTCGAGGTTACCGCTGTCGTTCATCGGTCAATCCTACCGCCAACGATATGTCCGTGATGTTTCGCGCCCGCGCCGGCCCCGCCTACCCGTTGAAGTACTGCTCGTACTCGTACGGCGTGGGGCGCTGCTGGAGCGCCCGCACCTCGTCCCGCTTGATCGCCACCCATCGCTCGATGAGGTCCGCGGTGAAGACGTCGCCCGCCAGCAGGAAGGCGTGATCCGCCTCCAGCGCGTCCAGCGCCGTCTCCAGCGTGGCGGGCACGCGAGGCACCCGCGCCGCCTCCTCCGCCTTCAGCTCGTAGATGTTCCGCTCCAGCGGATCTCCAGGGTCGATCTGCCGCTGCACACCGTCCAGCCCGGCCATCAGCATCGCCGCGAAGGCAAGGTACGGGTTCGCCGTCCCGTCCGGCGGGCGGAACTCCACGCGTTTCTGCGCCGGCGACTCCGAGTAGGTGGGGATCCGCACGGCCGCCGAACGGTTGCGCGCGGAGTACGCCAGGTTCACCGGTGCCTCGAACCCGGGGACCAGGCGCTTGTAGGAGTTCGTGCTCGGCGCGCAGAACGCCATGAGCGCGGGGGCGTGCGTCAGCAGACCGGCGATGTAGTGGCGCGCCGTGAGCGAGAGGCCCGCGTAGCCGTTGCTGTCGAAGAACAGCGGCGCGCCGTCCTTCCACAGCGACTGGTGCGTGTGCATCCCGCTGCCGTTGTCACCGAAGATCGGCTTCGGCATGAACGTCGCCACGCGTCGATCCGCGTGCGCCACGTTGCGGACGATGTACTTGTACCACTGTGTTTCGTCCGCCTTACGCAGCGGCGTCGCAAACCGTGTAGCGATTTCACATTGACCGCCGGAGGCCACCTCGTGGTGGTGCACCTCCACCGGGACGCCCGCGCGCTCGATCGCCTCCGCCATTTCCCAGCGCAGCGAGGCCAGCGCATCGAAGGGCGGAACCGGGGCGTACCCCTCCTTCGCGGGGATCTTGAACGCCAGGTTCGGCGCCTCGTCCCGCCCGCTGTTCCAGTCGCCCTCCACGGAGTCCACGTAGTAGAACGCCGTGTTCCCCGACTGCTGGAAGCGCGCGTCATCGAAGACGAAGAACTCCAGCTCCGGCCCGAAGTACGCGGTGTCCGCCACCCCGCTGGCCGCCAGGTGCGCCTCCGCCTTCGCGATCACGTGCCGAGGATCGCGCGAATACCGAGCGCCCGTGACCGGATCGACCACGTCGCAGACGATCGCCATGGTCGGTACGGCCGCCGTGGGATCCAGCACCGCACTGTCCAGGTCCGGCCGCAGCAGCATGTCCGAGGCGTCGATCTCCTGGAAGCCGCGCAGGCTCGATCCGTCGAACCCCACGCCCCGCGTCACCGCCTCGCCCTCCAGCTGACCGGCGGGCATCGCGAAGTGGTGCCAGCGCCCCAGCAGATCGGTCACGCGCAGATCCACGCGCGTCACGCCGGCGGCGTCCATGCGCTCCTTCAGTGACTGGATGGTGGTGGTCACCGTACCCCCTGCTGCGACACACGCCGCACGATCAGCACTCGAGTCAGCATCCGCTGACACCCGGGCGTTGGCTGAAACATTTGGGACATGGAACCTTCACGAACGTGACGCGGGCAAGAAACACCGCCGCCCGACACTTCCAGCAGCGAAGGCGTTGTCTGGAGGGCGCCACCCCACCGGCCACCACGGCGACCCAGTCCGCTCGCCACGCGAGCGCCCCGGGGAGACCGTCCCCACCCCGGACGCGCGCCGCCGCCTCGCCGTGATCGTCTCCCGCATCCGCGCGAAACTCGGCGACCAGGCGGACGTGATCGATACGGTCACGCGCGTCGGTTATCGCCTCGCCCCCTCGTTGGCCGCCTGAGGCGTGTCGATGAAGCGGTAGCCCACGTTCCGCACCGTCTCGATGAACGGCTCGCCTCGTTCGATCTTGGAGCGGATGCGCCGGACATGGACGTCCACTGTCCTGGATCCGCCGTAGTAGTCATACCCCCAGACCTGGTTCAGCAGCGCCTCGCGCGTGAACGGCTTGCCGGGGTTGGATGAGAGGAAGCGCAGGAGCTCGTACTCCTTGTACGTGAGGTCTACAACCTCCTCGTCCACGGTCACCTTGTAGCGTTCCAGGTCGATCACCAGCGCGCCGTGACGGATGACGTGGCCGTCCCCCTGCCCCGTGCGCTCGAAGATCAGGCGCGACATCCGCACCCACAGCTCCGCGTCATCGATCGGCGACAGGACAAAGTCATCCAGCTTCACGCCCGCGCCCACCAGCGGCAGTTGGTCCGGCGTCACCACCGCGATCACCGCAGTGCCCTCCGCGACCGCAGGGTCACGGAGCAGCGCAGCCAGCCCGCCCCCGGTCAGCCCGACCGACAGATCCACAATGAGCAGCGCCGGACGCCAGTCGCGCACCGCGACCAGCGCGCCGTCCACCGCCCCCTCCGCGCGCACGGTTCGGCCGTCGGGGCGGGCTGCCGCCTCGACCGATCGTAAAACCTCGGTATCACGCGAAATGACCAGCACGCGCTGCATGGGCGGAGTGTAGGCCGCGCCGCTCCCCCCGACGAGGGGGTGCGCACGAACTTGCGCGAGAGATCACGGACATATCCCGCTCGCCTTCCTTCGAGCCGATCCCCCCGTTATGATTGAGTCTCGAGCGGCTGCTCCGCAGACCGCGCCGGCGGCGGCGCGTCAACGGACCCCCAGCCTCCAGCCGCCGTGCGTTGCCACCGCCCCTCACGGGGTGACCTGGCCGAGGATTCGCCATGCATGTCGTCCAGACGACCGACCTCACCAAGATCTACAACAACCGCTACATCGCCCTGAACGCGCTGGATCTGCGCGTGGAGAAGGGCACCGTCTTCGGCCTCGTCGGGCCGAACGGCGCGGGCAAGTCCACCACCTTCCGTATCCTGCTCGGCCTGCAGAAGCCGACCGCGGGCACGGTGCAGGTGCTGGGCGAGCCGATGACCGCGGAGCGCGCGGACATCCGAAGGCGCATCGGCTACCTGCCCACGAACCCCTCGTTCCCGAAGTACATGACGCCAATCCAGTTCCTGGAGTTCGTCGGCTCTGTCATCGGCATGTCAAAGGACCGCGCCAAGGTACAGCTCGCCCGCCTGCTGCAGGCGGTGGATCTGACCAACGCCGCCGCCCAGAAGATCGAGGGCTTATCCACCGGCATGATGACGCGCCTGGGCATTGCCGCCGCGCTGATGAACGACCCGGAGTTGCTGATCCTGGACGAGCCGACCTCCGGCCTGGACCCGGCTGGCCGCAAGCAGACGATCGAGCTGATCCGCGAGCTCACCGGCCGCGACCGCACGATCATCATCGCCACGCACATCCTCTCGGACGTGGAGCGCGTCTGCTCGGACGTGGGCATCATCTCGCAGGGCCGCATGATCTATGCTGGCCCCATGGCGGACATGCGCCGCCTGGCCCGCCAGGGCACGATCTCCGTGGAGATCGAGGGCAACACCACCGCCTTCGAGCAGCAGATCCACATGCTGGATGAGATCGGCTCCGTCCGCTACGAACGGCTCGGCGCGGAGTTCCGCCTCACGTTCCTCGGCACTCAGGCGCTGCCCGAATACATCACCCGCGTGCTGCAGCTGATCGACCGCACCGGCGTGGAGCTGCTGCACATCAACACCGGCGCCGACGAGATCGAGGAGGCGTTCCTGCGCCGCCTCGAGGAAGATCGCACGCGCGGCTTCCTCCGCGCGGCCGCCTGGGCCGCGACGCAGGAAGTCGGCGGAGCGAAAGAGGAGAGCGATGCAGGCATTCCTGGCCATCCTTCGGTATGACCTGGGACTGCTGACCCGGTCCTGGATCACCCACCTCTGGCTGCCCCTGCTGATCGCCCCGGCGCTCTTCCTGGTCGCCGTCGCCGCCAATCAGGATGAACTGGCGTCCGAGACGCTGGGCGCCTACCTGGCCGCCGTGCTGATCCCGATCAGCGGGCTGGCGGTCGCCGTCCTCACCACTGCCGCCGTCAGCGGCGAGTCCGGCATCATCGCAGACGGCATCCTTTCCCGCTCGGTCACCCGGTCCGAGTACATGGCGGCCAAGATCGTCTCCCGCCTGGGCTTCACGGCCGCGGTCTACGCCCTGGTGATGATCCCCTTCTCCTACTTGATCCTGCGCTACGCCGCACCGGACACCTCGCTCGCGGGCGTCGTCGTCGGGCTGCTGATCGTCGGACTGCTGCTGATGTTCCTCGGTGCGCTCGGAATCACGTTCTCAACGATCTTCTCGAACATGCTCTTCGCGATCCTGGTCGTGCTGCTCATCGTGATCGTCTTCCAGGGGGTCGTCCTCCAGTTCCTCGGCCTGCCGTGGATGAGCCCGACCGCCGTCGTGCTTGGCCTCCCGGGCACGTTCCGAGGCCAGACGCCGACCTGGGACCTGGTGCGCATCGTCCTGGTTTTCTCCGCGCTCACCGCGGCCGCCATCGCCACCTCCTTCTGGGTGTTTCGCGAGCGCGATCTCTAGCGAGGATGCCCCGGCCATGACTGAGCACGACGCCGCGTCCGATCCCCCCGCTCCACGCGGCCTCGGCGGGCTCGTGACGACGGAGGTCGACCGTCTCCACCTCGGCACGCACCACGGGCGCGATCTGCATGCCCGCGTGGAACGCCGCAGCGCTCGGTTCAGCGCGGGGCGTCAATGGCATCTCGCCGTGGGCCTCGGCCGCACCCGCCCCGTTGCGATCGAGGTGAGCGGCCCCGGCGAGCGGTACGATCTGTCCATCGTCACCGCTGACCCATGGTGGCGGCTGAGCCGGCGCATCGGCCTGGTTCTGGGCGCGACCGGCGTCGCGCTGGTGATCGCAGGGCGGCTCCGCGGGTCAAGGCAACCGGGGCGATAGCCCGCAGCAAGGAGGGCACCGTGGCCACCGAAGACACGCTCGCCGAGGTCACCCGCATTCCGGATCGCGCCACCGCCGCCGCCTGCTTCGGCGCTCCGGTCATCTCCGGCGACCGCACGGTCATCCCCGTCGCAGAAATCGCCTACGCCTTCGGCGTCGGCTGGGGCGGCTCGGAGGCCCACGACACCAGCCCCGGCGGGCACGGCGGCGGCGCCGGCGGCGGTGCACGCACCCGCGCGATCGCGGTGATCGAGGTCGCCCCCGGCGGCGTCCGCATCCTCCCGATCGAGGATCAGACCAGCATCCGCATCGCCGCGATCACCTTCGCCTCCGCCGCCACCGCCATCCTCGCGCGGACGCTGCTCAAGCTGATCCGCGGGTAGCGGAGTGCAGACGGCGGACACTCCGCCGGGGTGCTGAGGGTACGGCACCCCTGACACCCCTCTCGGATCGGAGCCCCTCCCGCGCAGGGAGGGACAAGGGCAGGCCAACCGGCGCTGCCGCCTCGAACGCCTGCCCGCGCCACGCCGTTTGAGCCAGCGCCCCTCGACTCCCTATACTGCTCGAACGGATCCGCCGCTGTAGCTCAGTGGCAGAGCAGCTGTTTCGTAAACAGCAGGTCGTGGGTTCAAGTCCCACCGGCGGCTCCAGCACTCCGTCCCTCACTCGATCCAATCCGGCCCGTTGATCCCGGACGGGGGATGGGCCGCGCGAAGGGCACGCCCCGCATGAGCAAGTTCCGCAATCGCATCCGCGACCTGGGCCGCGCTCCCGCAGGGTTCGGCTTCGCCGCCCGCGCCCGCCCCACCAACGCCCGCCACATGCTCGTCGTCGCCGAGGTGGAGGACGCCGCCAGCGCGGCCGCCGCGGCAGAGGCCGGCGTGGACGCCGTGATCCTACGCGGCTCCGCCAGCGCGCTCGAAGGCCTCCAGTTGGAGGACGGCGTGCTCACCGGCATCTGGCTGGAGGAGGCGACGGGCGACGAGGTCAGCGCCGCACAGCAGGCGGGCGCCGACTTCTTCCTCTTCGACGACGGCCGCGCGCACGCCAGCGCGCTGGGCCCCAGCGACATCGGCCGCGTGCTGCTGCTCGGCCCCGACCAGGACACCGAGCGCCTCCGCTCTGTCGCCGGGATCGATCTCGACGCCGTGGTGGTGACCGGCGAGGTTGGCGCGACGACCGTGCGCAGTTTTATTGAACTGCGGCGCGTGGCCGGCC
>JAQCJS010000007.1 GCA_027592975.1 Chloroflexota bacterium | reverse complement strand
CCCGCCGCGTCCAGCCGCCCCGCGCGCTCCAGCTCATGCGCGACCGTGGGGATGGTGACCGCGTCGCCGCGGTCGGACAGCGCCAGGCATGCCTCGTAGATCCAGCCGTTCTGCTCGCGGAAGAAGTCGCCGGGCTGGATGATCGGCAGGACGCGCGGGTAGGCGTCCTCGTCCAGCAAGAGCGCGGCGAGCACCGCCTCCTCAGCGGCGATGTCGTGCGGGGGCAGACCCGCACGCGGACGATTTCCGGTTTCTTCCCGGAAACGTGAGAACCGCTCGCTGGATACCAACGCCGCCTCATCCCATGAACGAAACATGCACACAGCGACCGCAGACACGGAAGGCGTGCGCGGGGCGCTCAAGCGTAGCGGCGCTTCAGCCAGCCGCTAAGCGACCTTAGGAACGCGATCTTCTTCAAGCATGAACATTGGCCCTGGAAGTATTCGCGATCTGTCCACACATCGCCGATGTGCCACGTGAAACGCGCGAGGTGAGAGGTGATCACGGTCGCGACGTTTCACGAGGCGTCTCGCTCGCGCCCGATCCGAGGATCGCGCGCGGCGTCCGGGAAACACGAAGGCCGCGAGACTCTCGCGGCCTTCGATGAGCGACCAGGTCGGGTGAAGACGCCTAGTTGGCGGCTTCGCCCTCGGTGGAGTTGCCCGGCTCCGACTCGCCTTCGGCGGGCCGTTCCTCCTCCGCGGCATCCGAGGATGCAACGGGGGACGAGCCACCTACGGTGCGCGCCTGGATAGCGGCGAGAACTGCCTCGGCCTCCTCGCGGAGAACCGTGAGCAGCGCTTCGGCTGCCGCCTCCACACCTTCCGGTGCGTCAGCGTCTACAACCACTACCTGGACTGCGGGCTGAACGCTACGCGACAGCCGCAGAACCACGGAGTACACCCCGGTGTGTCGGATCGCCTCGGGCAGCAGTACACGACGCCTGTCCAGTTCTTCGCCCAGAATCTCCCCAGCCTTCTGGGCGATGTCAACATTCGTGACAGAACCGTACAGACGTCCCTGCTCTCCGACGCGTACAGCCATGACGAGCGGGTGGCCCTCAAGCTTGCCGACAAGCCCAAGTGCCCGCTCATCCTCGAGCCGCTGCCGGTTCTCCTCGATCTCCCGCAGCCTCTCGGCGCGGGCGAGAACATCCGGTGTCGCCGGTGCGGCTAGGCCGCGCGGCAACAGGTAGTTTCTGGCGTACCCAGGGGCGACGGTTTTCACCTCGCCCATAGACGCCGAACCCTCAACGGTCTCCAGGAACACGACCTTCACGTCAGATGACCCTCTCGGCGTGTCGGAGCCGGAACTGCCGCTAACATTAGGGGCAGCGCTCACGACGTATTGCCAGTTATCAAGAAAGTGCTGCACGGTTTTTGCAAGCCGGGCCAAACTTGTCGGAGTTTGTCCCAACTGCAGCCGTCACGGGGGCCGCGGCTGTGCATATCACAGTCGCGTTCGCCGCAGGTGACAGGTTACGCGCCCAACACCCCTTGCCGCAATCCGTCGATCCGCGCTGCCGCCCGCCGAGGCGGCTCGCTCTGCTCAACAGGATACGAACAATCGTTCGTATTTGTCAAACGTTTGTTCTGCTCGGACGTCGGCGGAGATGCTACTTCCGGCGCTGCGCGGCCCGCAGGTGCGCCGCCTCGTTCTCCCGCGCGCGGTCGCGCACGATGCGATCGAGGAGCGCGGGGGCGAGCGGTGCGTCCGGCGCGAAGTGGATCGTGCCGCCGGAGACAGTGTGCGGCGCGATCGCGGAGCGCATGGCCGCCAGCAGTTTCGGCTGCATCACGTACAGGCTGCACAGCGCCCGGTTCGAGGCGTGCGGGCCGAAACCGACCAGCGGGCCGAAGTGGATGAACGTCGGGATCCCGTTGCTCATCACCGCGGTCGCCTCGGGAACGAGCCGGCCGATCGCCTCCCGCAGCGCCTGGAGCGCGGTACGCCGCGGCTCCGCAAGCGCCGCGAGGAACGCATCCACCTCCGGGAGGCCTCCGGGGGTCATCGGATGCCCACCTCGCGCTGCTCCTCGCGGATGAAGGCGATGATCTCCCCCACCTGGTCGTCTGTGAGGCCGGGGATCGGCGGCATCGGGCCGAAGTTCCAGTGGTGCGGCCGCACGCCGTTCTTCACCGCCACCCGGAACGCGGCATCGGAGTGGTGGCCCGGCCGGTAGATCGCGTCCAGGAGCGGCGGGCCGAGCGTGGTGCCCTTCAGGTCGCCGCCGTGGCAGCGGGCGCAGTTCGACGCATACAGCCCGCGCCCATCCATCGTCGCTCCGGGCGTGGGCGTGGGCGCCGGCGTCCCCCCGCACGCGCCGGCGAGCATCGCAGCGCCGGCGATCGTTGCAGCCAGGAGCGCGGTCGCCGGCGCGAAACGGCGCACGGCTAACCCCGGAGCGCGGTCTCGAGACCGCCGTCGTATGCGGCCCGCGCGGCGTCCAGCCCCAGGTCGACCGGACCCAGCCGCACGCGATTACCACGCGCGATGCCCAGCACCGTCGCGTGGATGTCCTCCGCGAGCGCGAGCGCGACGATCCGTGCCGCCGCCTCGTCGTCCGCGACCGCCACGAGGAAGCGCGAGGGAGCCTCGCCGAAGAGCGCGCCGTCGCGGCGTCCGTGGATTTCCACGCCCGAGGCGTCGATGCCCGTCTCGCCGAGGATGCACATCTCCGCGAGCGCGACGGCGAGGCCGCCGTCCGCCAGGTCGTGCGCCGCCGTGAGCAGCCCCTGCGCGTGCGCCTCCAGAACCAGGCGCTGCACGCGCCCCTCCAGGTCGAGGTCGATCGCAGGCATGCCGCCCAGCGTGTCGTGGATCACGTGCTGGTACTCGGAGCCGGCGAGAGTCGATGCCGGCTGCTCGACCGGCCCGCCGAGGAGCACCAGCGTCGCCCCGGCGGGGAGTGCAGCGGTCATTGCCTTCGTCACGTCCTGCAGGATGCCGATCATGCCGATGCTCGGCGTGGGGAAGATCGCGCCGGTCGGCGTCTCGTTATAGAGCGAGGCGTTGCCGGAGACGACCGGTGTGCCAAGGGCGCGCGCCGCCTCCGACAGGCCGATGATCGCCTCCTCCAACTGGTAGGCGACGTCCGGCTTCTCGGGATTGCCGAAGTTGAGGCAGTCCGTGAGCGCCGCCGGCTTCGCTCCGGTGGCGACCACGTTCCGCGCAGCCTCGGCCACGGCTAGTGCCGCGCCCACGCGCGGGTTCAGCGCGACCATACGGCCGTTGCAGTCGGTCGAGACCGCGAAACCGCGTTCCGGACGGGGCGTGCCGGGTGTCCCGGCGTTCGCCCCGGAAGAGCCGCTGCCCTTCAGCCGCAGCACCGCGGCGTCGCCGCCGGGGCGCACGACCGTGTTGTTCTGCACCTGGTGGTCGTACTGGCGGAAGATCCAGCGCCGGCTCGCGATGTTCTCGGAGCCCAGCAGGTGGAGCAGCGTCGCGCTGGGGTCGGCGACATCCGCCTGCGCGCCGGGGTCCACCGCCTGCAGGCGGTCGAGACCGGCCGGTCGCACGCCCTCCGGTGGGTACTGCGGCGGGTCGTTGAGCACCGCGATCGGGATGCGCGCGTGCACGGTGTCGCCGTCGCGGATCGTCGCCATGCCGTCGTCCGTGACGTGGCCAATGACGTCCGCGTGCAGCTCCCAGCGCCGGAAGAGCTGGAGCACGTCGTTCAGGTGCTCAAGCTTCGGGATGACCAGCATCCGCTCCTGCGACTCCGACAGCATCACCTCATACGTGGTCATCCCTTGCGCGCGGCGCGGGACGAGCGCGACGTCGATCTCGATACCGGTGCCCGCGCGGTCGGCGGCCTCCACAGCGCTGGAGGTGAGCCCGGCCGCGCCGAGATCCTGCAGGCCCTCGATCCAGTCGCCGTGCTGCTCGGCGAGCTCCACGCACGCCTCCATCAGCAGCTTCTCCATGAACGGGTTGCCGACCTGCACGGCCGGGCGACGGTCGTCCGAACGGAGGCGAACGTGGCACCGTGGATGCCGTCGCGCCCGGTGTCCGCGCCGACGAGGACGAGCGGGTTGCCGGGGCCCTTCGCGCTGGCGGAGAGCATGTGCTCGCGGCGTCCCACGCCCACGGCCATGGCGTTCACCAGCGGGTTGCCGCTGTAGCAGGGGTCGTGCTGCACCTCGCCGCCCACAGTGGGGACGCCGACGCAGTTGCCGTACCCGCCGATCCCGGCGATCACGCCCCGGTACAGGCGGCGGTTGTTGCGGTCGGACAGCGGCCCGAAGCGCAGCGAGTCGAGGAGCGCGACGGGCCGCATGCCCATCGCGAAGATGTCGCGCAGGATGCCGCCCACGCCGGTCGCCGCGCCCTCGTAGGGCTCCAGCGCGCTCGGGTGGTTGTGCGACTCCATCTTGAAGACGGCGACCCAGCCGTCGCCCAGGTCGATCGCCCCGGCGTTCTCCTCGCCCGTCTTGGTGAGGACGTACTCGCCGGTGGTCGGGAAGTGCTTGAACAGCGGGCGCGAGTGCTTGTACCCGCAGTGCTCCGACCAGAGCGCCACCGCCATGCCGAGTTCCACCTCGGTCGGCTCGCGGTCGAGCATGCCGACGAGGCGGTCGTACTCCGCGTGCGACATGGCCACGGCTTCGAGTGCGTGCTCATCGACGGGCATGCGGTCACCTCGGGCGCGAGTACGGGGAGGAAGCCCCAGTGTACCGGAGGCGGCGGGCAGGGTCAGGGGCGTCGCTCTGCACCGATCCTGGATATCACCAACCCACGGAATCGTCTGCCCATGAGCATGGCGAGCAGGATGGGGCCGCCGATCCACCACCCCACGGTGATCAGGAAGCCCAGCGGGAAGATCAGCTCCGACCATTCCTGGGCGACCCAGACGACGCTCGCCGCACCGGCCGATAGGAACGGAACGAGCACAGCGAACGAGCGGGCGGCGATCATCTCGAACCGCTCAGCTCGAGGCAGGAAGAGCAGACCCTCGATGAACGCGATGAACACAATCGAGAGGTCGCCGGATCCGAAGGAACCACCCAGCTCCCAGTACGCATGCAGGGACACGCCGAACAGCGTTCCGCACCCCGCGGACAGCGCCAGCAACATCAGCCGGACGGGCCAGACCCACGCACCGAGATGGATGGTCTCGCCCGTGGAGCGTTCCGTAGGTGGTGACGCCATTCGCCTACCTCAGCGAGAACGGCGGATACTGATCCGTCACCAGCCAGAACGCGTAGCCGGAGACCCGCGCCGCCCAGCGCTGCACGCCCACGGCGTAGTCGAACAGCCCGCGCGGGTACAAGCCCGTCACGAGGATCGCGATCCACGCGATGAGCGTGGTGATGACCAGCCCGATGAACAGGAAGAACAGCACGATGTAGTGCGGGATGGCGAGGAACCACTTCACGATCGGCAGCCAGCGGTTGAGCTGTCCCACGTCCGGGTAGTCGATCTCCACGCGCGCGCCTGGGCCTCGTCTGTGCTCGGGTACTCGTCACGCTGGAGCGCGGCGTACGCGCCCAGGCGCGCGCCGAAGTTGGCGACCTCGCGCGTGAAGTCGAACCACCAGCGTGGGTACTTCTGCCGGAAGAGCAGCAGCAGCGCCGTCGGCAGGGCGAGGGGTGCGCTGGCGACGCTCATCCCGGCGCCGGCCGAGATCATGGACGGCAGGAAGAGCAGCAGCAGGAGACCTGCGCCGACCAGCGCGCCGATGATCGCGTCGCGCTGAGCCTCCGGCAGCTGGCCGAACGGACCGGGCGCGTTGTCGAAGGCGCGGTTCCCAAACTGCCGCTCCATCCGCTCCTCAACGTTGCGGTCACCGCCGTCGCCGGCGTTCCAGCCGGCTGAGCCGCCGGGGCTGGCGAGCAGCCCGAACAGGATCACGATCGGGATGAGCAGGATCACCCTGAACAGCACGGTCAGCCGGTTCCGAGGCCCCTCCGGGTAGTCGACGGAGTAACGGACGGGATAGTCACCCGCGGACGGGGTGACCTCGGCAGCATCGGTGGTCATGTGCGCGCTCCTGCGATGGCGCGCTGCCCTCGAGGCCTGCGAGATGCACGACGGGGGCGCTCGCTCGCTGGCGCGAGTATCGCACGTCCACCAACCGCGTGCGTTATACGCGCACGCCCAGGCTGTCGAGCACGGAGAGCCAGATCGCGTTGCCGTCCGTGTTGCCCAGCAGCGGCTCACAGGCGCGCTCCGGGTGCGGCATCATCCCCAGCACGTTGCCGCGCTCGTTCAGGATCCCCGCGATGTTGTTCCTCGAACCGTTGGGGTTGGCCTCCGGCGTCACGGTGCCGTCGAGGTTGCCGTAGCGGAAGGCGACGCGGCCCGTGTCTTCCAGCATGGCGATGGTGGCGTCGTCCGCGAAGTAGCGGCCCTCGCCATGCGAGACGGGCATCAGGTAGCCACGGGTGGGGTCAAGGCTGCGCGTGAACGGCGAGGTGCTGTTCGCGGGGACGCAGTAGGCGTCCATGCAGCGGAACTGCAGCGACTCGTTGCGCATCAGCACGCCCGGCAGCAGGCCCGCTTCGCACAGGATCTGGAAGCCGTTGCAGATGCCGATCACCAAACCGCCGGCCTCGGCGTGCGCGCGCACCGCGTGCATGATCGGCGAGAACCGCGCGATGGCACCCGTGCGCAGGTAGTCGCCGTAGGAGAAGCCGCCCGGCAGCACCACGATCTCGTCCGGCTCAATGTGCGTCTCGCGGTGCCACACCCGGCGCGACTCGATGCCCACCTGCTGCAGCGCCCACATGCAGTCGCGATCGCTCCACGTCCCGGGGAACACGACAACCGCAGCGCGCATGGTGGCTCCTTCAAGGGACCGGCGATGGCACGGGGAGAGTCCCAGTATACCGGCGTCCGCCGGTACGCACGGCGGCATGTAGCGGAGCAGCAGAGGCACGGGGGAGGGAGCTCCCGCCCCGGCCCCCTCGCTACGCGTCGTCCTCGCCGATCACGGGACGGTCGGCCTCGGGACGAGGCGCGGGAGCGGCGCGGCGGCGGAGCGATGGCGAGATCAGCTCGTCCTCCTCGCCCGGCTGCACGATCACGCTGCCACGCGGCGACGAGGGGCGGGGCGGGGCGGGGCGCGCGACCGGACGTCCGCCCCGCGTAGCCAACTCGCGGCGCGTCGGCTCCGGGTACTCCACGCGCGGGTGGTACACCGCGGACAGCGTGCCGACGTACGAGTCCGCCACGGTGCGCAGGTCGCGCATTGTGAGATCGCACTCGTCGAACTCGCCCTCCTCGAGGCGCTCGCGGATCACCTCTTCCACGATCGCGCGGATGCGCTCCGCGCTGCGGTCGCTCGCCGCGCGCACCGCCGCCTCCGAGGCATCCGCCAGCATGACCAGCGCGGTCTCGCGCGACTGCGGCTTCGGCCCGGGGTAGCGGAAGATGTCAGCGGAGACGTCCGGGTTCGCCTCTGCCGCGCGCCGGTAGAAGAACGCGGCCAACCGCGTGCCGTGGTGCTCCGGGATGAAGCGGATCAGCCGCTCCGGCAGCCGCTCGCGGCGGGCCAGCTCCACGCCGGCGGTCACGTGCTGGTGCAGCACGCGCGTGCTCTGGAGCGGATCCAGCGTGTCATGCGGGCTCCGCTCCTCGCCGAGGTTCTCCACGAAGAACGGCGGCGCGATCAGCTTGCCAATGTCGTGGTAGTACGCGCCCACGCGCACGAGCAGCGCGTCCGCGCCGATGCGATCCGCCGCGCGCTCCGCAAGATTGCCGACCAGGATCGAGTGCTGGAACGTCCCGGGCGCCTCGTCCTGCAGCCGGCGCAGCAGCGGGTGGTTGAGCTGGGCCAGCTCCATCAGATCCACGCGCGTCAGGATGCCCAGCCGCCGCCGCACCAGGTGGAACACGGCGACGGAGACCACCGCCGTCCCCACCGCGTTCGCGGCGATCATGCCGGCCACCCATCGTGCATCATCGCGCCGTACGTCCGGATCCAGGAACACGAGCGAGACGAGCGCAACGCCCGCCGCCCCTGCGGACAACGCGCCCGCCAGCGCGTAGGTCTGCAGGCGCTCCGCACGCCCCGCCACCAGCACACCGGCCACGGAGCCCACACCTACCGCCAGCATGAGCCGCGCCGTCTCGATCTGCGCCACGTCGCCCGCCGCGCCGAAGCCGGGGACGTACACGGACACGAACCCCGCCGTCCCTGCCAGCAGCATGGAGAGCACCACGGCGACGCCGACATCCAGCAGCACGACGGCAAGGATGGGTGCCGCGGCGATCGGGATCGCGTAGGCGATGAAGTGACGCTGGAGGTCCGGCAGCACCATCGGCAACCCGAACTTGAGCAGCGCCGCGGGCACCAGCAGCAGCGCCGCAAGGACCACCATCCGCCGCGTGCTCCCCAGGATCGCGTGGCGCTGCACCGCCAGGTAGGACGGCAGCGCGCCCCCCGCCAGCAGGGCGAACAGCGCGGTCGCCGCCAGCGTCGGCCACTCCAGGCCGCCGTCGCGGATGCCGAGCTGCGTGAGCGCCTCGATCTGCGCGGCGCTGAGCGCCGTGCGCTCCGGGACGACAACCTGCCCCTCCGTGATCTTCACCGTGACCGGCGGGGTGTTCGCGGCGGCGTCTCGGCGAAGCGCCTCCGTGCGCGCGGCGTCGGCCACCTGTGTGGGCGCGATGTGCGGGGACAGCAGATCCATCGCCGCCGCCGCCTCCTCGGCACCCAGTTGCGGACTCAGGAACGTGCGCGACCGGGCCCGCGCGGCGTCCAGGTCGCTCATGCCGACGGTGCCCGTCAGCGTCCGTCCCAGGGCGTTCGCGGCCTGATCCGTGATCAGCTGGAAGCGCTCCTCCGACGCGGCGATCAGCGTGCGCGCAGCGACGGCTGAGAGGTCCGCACCGGGGATCGCGCGGATCGCGGTCTCGCGTGCGGAGGCGGACTGGGTGGTGTTGCGCCGTTCCGCCTCGATCCCCGTCGCCACGCGGTTGAGCTGCGCCAGCTGGCGGTCGCGGACTGCGGGATCCAGCACCAGCACGTCGGGGACGGCCTCCGCCGCCTGGCGGCGCACGTCCGCGGTGCGGACAGGGGACTCGTACTCCACGTCGCGCGGGGCGGTGATCGAGCGCTCCACCTGGCGGCCTTCGGCCAGGCGGTTGCCGCCGGGGAACCACGGAAAGAGCGCGGCCATCATGCCGAGCGTGAGCAGCACGGCGAAGCCCAGCGCGCGGCCTCGGCTGGCGGTCACAAGTCGGGCGGGTTCCGGTCGGCGACTCATGGGCGGACTCCCGTCGCCTGCGGCGGTTACGACCCGCCGAGGATCTCCCGCGCGATCGCGTTCGCCGCGCCGCCGTCGGCCCGGCCGGCGATGCGCGCCATGAGCGGACGCATCACCTTGCCGATGTCGGCGGCGGTCGTCGCGCCCGCCTCATCGATCACCTCGCGGACGATCGTACGCAGCTCGTCCTCGGACATCTGCTGCGGCAGGAACTCCACGATCGCGTCCAGCTCGCCCTGCTCCTTGGCGACCAGGTCCATGCGAGCGGCGGCGGAGAACTCCGTGATCGAGTCACGGCGCTGCTTCGCTTCCTTCTGCAGCACCTTCGTCGTGTCCTCGTCCGTGAGCGGGCGGCCCAGGTCGATGCGGGCGTACTCCAGGGCGGCGATCAGCAGGCGCAGCGCGTCGCGCCGCTGGTTGTTGCCGGCCTTCCACGCGGTGGTCATCTCGATCCGGATCGTGTCGGCAATGGCCACGCGGTGACTCCTCGATGATGGATGGCGGTGGCGAATGGGCGCCATCCGGGCGGGACGCGCCGCGGCGGAAAGCATGAACCCCGGCTGCGCCGGGGTTCGTTCGCTTGTGACTAGTAGTCCCGGCGCGTCTTCTGGCGCATCACCGCCTTGCGCAGCTTGCGGCGGCGCGCGGCTTCCTTCTTCTTGCGTCGCTCGGACGGCTTCTCGTAGTACTCGTGCCGCCGGGCGTCCGTAAGGATGCCGTCCGCCTGCACGCGCTTGTTGAAGCGGCGGAGCGCAGCCTCAAGGGACTCGGAATCACCGACGTAGATTTCGGACACTCGTACCACCCCCGCCGGTCGCGCCTTCCCCAGCCGCTGGGGTGCGTCGCGCTCCGGGATGCCTGACTTCGCTCGCGCCCAACCCCGTCCGGGAGAAGCGCACCTTGAATCGTATGCGGCGCGATACGCCGCGGTCAACGAGGGACGCTCCAGGCGCCCTTCGCCACCGATCCGCAGACGAAAGCGGCGCGGCAGGGCCGCGCCGTCTCGAACCGCCCGTCCCGCGCCTAGTCGGCGGAGGGGAGCACCTTCGGCTGGAGCTCTTCCATGCCGCGGCCGTTGATGTTCAGGGCGCAGTCGCCAGGCTTGATGCAGAGCACCTCGACACCGGTCGTCTCGTCCTTGTAGCGCTTACCCAGTGCAACAGCCATCTTCAGACCCCTTACATCTGCTCGAGCGGGGTATCGCCACAACGCAACTCGGCGTCGTCGGACCCACGCGTGACGATGAACTCGGCACCACAACTGGGGCAGCGGTAGCGCTTCCCGGTGACTGCTGGCATTTCCGTCTCCTCCTCATGCACCGCTCCGAGTCTCCCCGCGGACGGTGGCGATGGTGATCACAAGGCCGCCCGGCACGCCATGTCCGGCGTCCGAGGGGCCGTCAGCTCACGTCTACTTGAGCGACTTGATGTACTCGACGATCTGGTCGATCTGCTCCGGCTTGAGCGCCTGGCCGTACGTTGCCGGCATCAGGTTCGGCGCGAACCCCTGCACGACCTTCGCGTTCGGGTTCGTGATCGACTCCTTTAGGTAGGCGTCGTCTGCGGTCACGGGGCCGCCGCTCACCAGCGGGCGGCTCGCGCCGGCGATGCCCTTCCACGTGGGGCCGACGCTCGCCTTGCCGTCGATCGTGTGGCAGGCCACGCAGCCGTTCGCCGTGGCCGCCGTCTTGCCGAGCGAGATCGGGTCGGTCGCCCCGCCACCCGTGCCGCCCGCAGGGGCGCCGCCACCGGCCACCAACGGGTTGCGCTCGCGGAACTCGATGACCGAGCCTCCGTACTGACCGCAGTTGCGGCTGGTGACCGTCAGCGTGCTCGGATCCTGGACCAGGATGTCCTCCGGCTTCGCCGGCGGATCCTGGTGCTCGTCGGCATCCTTGCCGAGCTTCTCCACCAGGTCCCAGCGCCCCTGGGTCATCATGGTCACCAGGTAGTTGATCTGCGTGTCCGACAGCGGCCCGCCGTAGCGTTCCGACCACACCGGCATGGCGGTGTTGGAACGGCCGCAGGCGAGTGTGTTGAACAGGAAATCGTGGATGCTGCGCGCCTCGCCGGCGGGGGTCGGCGGCAGGCCCAGCGCGTTGCCTTCATCCAGCACAAGGAACGCGACGGTGTTGAGCGCCGGGGCGAAGCCCCCCTCGTCCGGGCCCTTGCCTGTCAGGCCGTGGCAGGAGCGGCAGTTGGCAACGAAGATTTCCGCGCCGCGCCGCGCCATCAACTCTGCCTGCACGCTGCGCGCGTCCGCCTGCCGGGCCGGCTCGGTCGCGAAGTACGCGCCGAACACGACGAACGACATGAACAGCAACCCGATCATGACGTTGACCTGCTTGGTCGTGTTCATGCGCCTGTCACTCCGCCAGTCTCAGCATTCACGCCGCTCGCCGCGAGCGACTAGATCTTGGTGGCCCGCTCGGGGTTGTCCGCACTGCCCGGGGTGATCGAACCCGTCTGCACCGTGATGTTGCCGGCACCGTCGATCTCGATCGCCATGGTGTCCATGGAGCGCGGCGCGGGACCGAAGACCCGCACGCCCGCCTTCGTGAAGGTGGATCCGTGGCACGGGCACCGGAACCAGCCCGCGTCGCCCTCGTAGTTGAACCCGGAAATCCAGGGAACGGTGCAGCCCAGGTGGGGGCACTTCCGCCAGAGGGCCATCAGCCCTTCCGCGCCGCCGGATCCGCCCGGCCGGCTCTCGGCCGGGTCCAGGTTCGCCAGCCAGAACTGACCCTCAGAGAACTGCTTCGGGTCGCCGCCCTTGACGACGTCCTTCACGTTCCCGGCCGGCACCGGGCCACCGAAGCCCCGCACGTTGCGCGGGTAGAGGAAGTCCAGCAGCATCCCGACGCTACCCAGCAGCGTCATGCTGAGCCCGCCCCAGAACGAGGCGCGGATGAACGTGCGACGGGAGACGTCCGCGTCCACGGCGGAGACAGCGGCCGCCGGGACGGTGCCCGGGTTCGCGACCTCCGTCTTGCGGGAAGACAGCGCCGCACGCCACGCATCCGTGGGCGCGGGCGGGGGGGAGGTCGTCTCCGTCTCGGTCTCGTTCGTCACCACCACAACTCCTCGGTTCGCGCTACGGGTGCGCGTAGATCGTGTACGGGCCGAGTTCCAGACCCTCGCCACGGAAGTACGTGCCCACGATCGTGAGCGTGACGAACACGGCGATGAAACCGGAGAACTGCAGCACCATGTGATCGCGTCGAGTCTGCGCGATGCCTCGGCGGTGCGCGACCAGCGACAGCAGGATCGGCAGGCCGACCATCGTCGTCACCGGGATGATCTGCTCCACCAGCACGGCCGGGACGTTGATGTTGAAGTCGATCGCGGGCCCACCCAGCAGATCGGCGCGCAGCAGTCCACCCAGCGGGATCGACTTCGACCATTCCGGGAACGGGAAGTTCGCCTGGAACTCACGCATGTTCACGAGCCACGAGATCGGGAACTCGGTCCCGGTCACGCTCTCCCAGATCTTCGCGTGCACGCCGTCATCGAAGAAGATCAGCAGCATGGTGCCGACCGTGCCGACGACGGTTCCAACCCACAGGTTGAGCCAGTGCCGCGGCCCGGAGAGCCACTCACCCTGGCCCTCGTTGTCGTTGTCCCAGTACGGGATCGCCCCCAGCGCGACCAGCGCGACCGTCGGCACCACCACGCCCGCGAGCGCCGGGTGCATGTGCAGCAGCAACTCCTGCAGGTTCAGGAAGTACCACGGCGCCTTGGACGGGTTCGGCGTCACGGCGGGGTTCGCGCGGTCCAGCAGGATCGCGTCCACCATCACCGACAGGCCCACCAGCAGGACCGTGAAGACGACCGCCGAGATGAACTCGATGAAGACGAGGTCAGGCCAGACCAGCAGCTCATTTACGCCCTGCCGGCGGGCGCGCCCGCGGACGGCCGCGGACTGTGCTTCGGCGGGATTCGCAGTCGTCATCTCGTCCCCCTCCCGGCCTACAGCGGCTTCGCGAGTCCGCCGTCACGGCGGATGCGCCAGAAGTGGACGGTCATGAACACCGCCGCCATCAGCGGCAGGCCGATGACGTGCAGCGTGTAGAAGCGGATGAGCGCGTTCTGGCCCACCTGGAAGCCACCCACCAGCACGAAGCGGTTCGGCTCGCCCAGCAGCGGGGCCGACCCGACCATGTTCGTGCCGACCGTGATGGCCCACAGCGCCAGCTGGTCCCACGGCAGCAGGTAGCCGGTGAAGGACAGCAGGAGC
>JAQCJS010000006.1 GCA_027592975.1 Chloroflexota bacterium | reverse complement strand
CTGATGGACCGCCCCACGCTGCGGCGCCGCGCGAAGGCTCTCGTCGAGCGCGGCGCGCCCCTCGACCCGGCGATCGAGCGCGCGCTCTTCGGCGACGCGGCCGCTCCCGAGGAGCCGCCCGAGGGTCCGAGCTGAGGGGCGCTCGTTGACTGGCCGATCGAGCGACTTCTACACTCGAAACGCAACGCCGGAGGCGCGTTCGACGAGGCCGCGGGGGCGACGGGGCACGGCGCGGGAGCCGGCGTCACTGAGCCGAGGGGTCACGCGGTGATCGAGCTCGTGATCGATAGCATCCGCGTTAGCCTGCGCCACTACCAGCGCGTCGTGATCCTGCGCGAGAAGGAGGCCGACCGCTTCCTCCCGATCTGGATCGGCGCCGATGTGGCGGAGGCGATAGCGCTCCGCCTGCAGGATGTCGCCGTCCCGCGCCCGCAGACCCACGACCTGCTGCACACGATCATCGAGGAGCTGGGCGGCAGCGTCCGCTCCGTCGTCGTGAACGACCTCGCGAACGACACCTTCTACGCGCGCATCCACCTGGAGCAGGACGGCCGCATCACGGAGGTGGACTCGCGCCCCTCGGACGCGATCGCGATCGCGGTGCGGGCGCGGGTGCCGATCTTCGTCGAGGAGTCAGTGCTCGACCGCGCGGGCGTGGTGCTCGACGCCGAGGGGCAGCCGATCGAGGGGCTGGAGGGCGCAGAGCGCCGCCCCGCCGTGTCGCAGGAGGAGCTGGAGCGGCTCTCCGCGTTCACGGACTTCGTCTCCGAGCTCGACCTCGACGACTTCGACGAGCGCACCTCCGGCTGACGCTCGCGCGCCGATCGACGCCTCTCGCGAGCGGCCACATGCGCATTCGTGCGCGCTCTCACAAGTTGTTGATCGACCGATCGGCCCGTGTTAAAGTCCCGGCGGCCCGGAGGGCGTGTGCCCATGTGGAACTCGCCGGCGTTCGGGCTTGTCGGGATCGGCTTCTTCCTCGCGACGTCGATTGTGGGGTTGACCTTCGTGGGGAGTCTGCTCGACGAGCGCTTCGAGACGAGGCCTGTGCTCACGCTCGTTTTCCTGGCGCTGGGGCTCGTCGTGGGGTTCGTGGGGGCGTACAGACAGCTGATGGACGTGGTCGCGCGCTCCTCCCCGCCCCGCGCCCCGCGCGGCGATCGCGATGGCGGCGCGCCACGCGAGGATGATCGCGGATGAAGATCGCGCTCCTCGTCGTGCTCGTGCTCGTCTCCATCGTCGTCGGCATGCTGCTCTTCACCCCGCCGTCGCCCGCGATCATCGTGGCGCCGGAGACGGTCTTCCACATCGGCCCGCTGGACGTCACGAACACGATGTTCACCTCGTGGGTGGTGCTCGCGCTGATCACGATCGTCGCGATCATCGCGGGGCGCGGGTTCTCCGTGGTGCCGTCGGGCTTCAGCGGCGCCGTCGAGGCGGCCGTCGGCGGCTTCTACGGCGTGGTGGTCGGCGTCGTGGGCGAGGAGAAGGGCCGTCGCTTCTTCTGGGTCATCAGCACGATCTTCTTCTGGGTGCTGCTCAACAACTACTTCGGGCTGCTGCCCGGCAACCTCTACGTCGGGGTGCCGGAGGAGGGCCACGGCGACAAGCAGGCCGTCTTCCAGCAGGCGTCGATCGCCGGCTTCGACATCGCGTACATCCCGCTTCTGCCCGACACCGTGGACGTGGGCGGGGGCGAGGCGCCGATCCTCCCGGAGCATGACGGCGGCCAGTTCTCCGGCATCATCGCCCCGCTCTTCCGCTCCGTGAACACGGACGTGAACGCGCCGCTCGCGATCGCGATCTTCTCGTTCATCTTCGTGGAGTACTGGGGGCTCTCGACGCTCGGCGTGGGCTACCTCAAGAAGTTCTTCAACTTCGGGCGGCTGCTGCGTGGCAATCCCATGGGCATCATCGATGTCTTCGTCGGGTTCCTCGAGTTGATCTCGGAGTTCATCCGCGTCGTCTCGTTCACCTTCCGTCTCTTCGGCAACATCTTCGCGGGCGAGGTGCTGATCGTGATGATGAGCTTCCTTGTGCCGCTGCTGCTGGTGAATGTCTTCTACGGCCTGGAGCTCTTCGTGGGGCTGATCCAGGCGTTCGTATTCGCGATGCTCACGCTGGTGTTCGCGCAGATGGCCGTCGCCCACCACGGTGACGGTCCTGAGGACGCGCACGAGGCGGCCGGTCACTAGGACCGGACGCTCCGGCGGGGTGTGACAAGAGAGGCACGCGGGGGACACCCCGCAGCGCGGGTCGCGAGGCGGCGCGCGGACGGAGAGGGAGGCGAGATGACTGCTATGGGGATCGTCCGTCGGGGGCTCCTGGCCACCGCGGTCGTAGGTGCGATGTTCCTGCTGGCGACCGGCGTCGCCGGGGCGCAGGAAGCCATCGCCGACAACGAGTTCACGGCCGACGGAATGAAGTTCATGGCTGCGGCCATCACGATGGGGCTCGGTGCGCTCGGGCCGGCCATCGGCATCGGCTTCCTCGGCGGGAAGGCGATGGAGGCGCTGGGTCGCAACCCGGAGGCCGCCGGCGCCATCCAGACCAACATGATCCTGGCGATCGCGTTCGCTGAGGCCATCGGCATCTACGCCCTGGTCGTCGCGATCCTCATCGGCTTCGTCTTCTAAGAGACGGCCAGATCAGCAATATCGCGGACGATGGTGTGAGACAGTGGAGCCCCATGGGGGTGGCCGGTCTGACACCATCGTCTCAGCGAGGAGCGAACCAGTGAAGACGCTGACGCACTCGCCTCGGCGAGTGGGCACGGCCGTGCGGCGCCTCGCGGCGCTCGCAGCCGGTGCGGCGATCGCCGCCGTCCCGGGCGCCGCATTCGCGGCGGAGGACGTGCAGGGGATCGCCAAGCTGGGGTTGAACCTGCCGGGACTGGTGTCCCAGCTGGTCAACTTCCTGCTGATCCTCATCATCCTGCGGCTTCTGTTGTGGAAGCCGTTCCTCAAGATGCTGGACGAGCGCAAGCACCGCATCGAGGAAGGGCTCCGCGCTTCCGAGGCTGCGGCGGCTGCGGCCGAGCAGAGCCAGGTGGCCGCGAAGGCGGCCCTGGAGGATGCCCGTGCCGAGGGGCGTGACTTGGTCACGCGCGCACAGGAGACGGCCGCCCGTCTCCGCGCCGAACTGGAGCAGCAGGCGCGAGCCGATGCTGACCAGATCGTCGCCCGTGCCCGCCAGGAGATGGAGCAGGATCGCCTGCAGGCTGTCCAGTCCCTGCGTGCCGAGTTCGCGGACCTCACCGTCCGCGCCGCGGAGCGCGTGGTCGGCCAGTCGCTTGACCGCAGCGCGCACCAGCGCCTCATTGACGAGGTGATGGTCAACAGCGACTTCGGTCGGGACGGCAGCAACTAACGTGGCGGGAACGCGCGATGTCGCTGGCCGCCGCTACGCCAATGCTGTGCTGGCGATTGCCCGTCAAGACGGCAGTCTGGACAGCTGGGCGGAGGCGCTGGAGGCGCTGGACGCGCTCACGGCTCGCCCGGAGTTCGTCGCTGCACTGCAGGCGGACGGTATGACGGACGAGAAGTTCCAGACGATCGTGCGCCGGGTGTTCCCCGGCATTGCGCCCGTCCAGATGAACCTGTTCCGGCTGCTCCGCCGGAAGGCGCGGCTGGGCCTGGGGGCCGACATCGCGTCCTTCTTCCGTGAACTGGTGGACGAGGAACGCGGCATCGCCCGCGCCCTGGTCACCAGCGCAGTGGAACTGGACCCGGAACGGCGTGCTGAGTTGGAGCGCCAGCTGGCGCTCCAGACCGGCAAGCAGGTCACCGTGGAGACGCAGGTCGACCCGAGCATCCTCGGGGGGCTGGTCGTCCGCATCGGTGACCGGCTGGTGGACGGCTCCACGCGCGCACGTCTGCGGACGCTGCGCACGCAACTGGAGCGAGCCGCGCTCTAGGGCCTCCGGGCTCGACGAGTGCGAAACGAAGACGATACCGCCGCCCATGTGGCGGGAGAGACGCTGAGGTACCGCGATGGCCGTACGAGCAGAAGAGATCGCCTCCATCCTGAAGGAGCAGATCGAGAACTTCGATGTCTCCGCCACGTCGTCGAACGTCGGGACGGTGATCCAGGCCGGTGACGGCATCGCCCGCATCCACGGCCTGGGCGAATGCCTTGCCTCGGAGCTCATCGAGTTCAGCGTCGTGGACGACAACGGTCGCCCGGTCCGTGGCCTCGCCCTGAACCTCGAAGAGGAGACGGTCGGCGCCATCATCATGGGCGACTACACGAAGGTGAAGGAAGGCGACGAGGTCCGCACGACCGGCCTCGTGGCGTCCGTCCCCGTCGGTGAGGCGCTCATCGGCCGCGTGGTGAATGCGCTGGGCGACCCGGTGGACGAGAAGGGCCCCGTGGCCACCACGGAGCGCTACCCCGTGGAACGCATCGCTCCGGACGTCGTCTCCCGCGTCACCGTGAACCAGCCGCTGCAGACCGGTATCAAGGCGATCGACGCGATGATCCCGCTCGGCCGCGGCCAGCGGGAGCTCGTCATCGGCGACCGCTCCATCGGCAAGAGCACCATCTGCATCGACTCGATCATCAACCAGAAGGACAGCGGCGTAATCTGCATCTACGTCGCCGTGGGCCAGAAGGACGCGAAGGTCGCGCAGACCGTCGCCATCCTGGACCAGTACGGCGCGATGAACCACACGATTGTCGTGGTCGCCTCCGCGTCCGAGTCCGCCGCCCTCCAGTACCTTGCCCCGTACGCCGGTGCCGCCATGGCGGAGTACTTCATGGCGAAGGGCCGGGACGTCCTGATCGTCTACGACGACCTGTCCAAGCACGCCTGGGCCTACCGCGAGGTTTCCCTGCTCCTCAAGCGCCCCCCGGGGCGCGAGGCGTACCCGGGCGACGTCTTCTACCTGCACTCCCGCCTGCTGGAGCGTGCCGCGCGCGTCACTCCGGAGCTGGGCGGCGGCTCGATCACGGCGCTGCCGATCATCGAGACGCAGGCCGGTGACGTCTCCGCGTACATCCCGACCAACGTCATCTCCATCACGGACGGCCAGATCTTCCTGGAGCTGGATCTGTTCAACGCCGGCCAGCGCCCGGCCACCAACCCGGGCATCTCCGTCTCCCGCGTGGGCGGCTCCGCGCAGACGCGCGCAATGAAGCGCGTCGCCGGCACGCTGCGCCTGGACCTCTCGCAGTACCGCGAGCTGCAGGCGTTCGCGCAGTTCGGCACGGACGACCTGGACGCGGCGACGCGCCAGCAGCTGCTGCGAGGCGCCCGCCTGACGGAGCTGCTCAAGCAGCCGCAGTACCAGCCGCTGTCGCTGGGCCAGCAGGTCACGATCCTGTACGCCGGCGTGAACGGCTACCTGGACGAGGTCCCGGTGGAGAAGGTCCTCTCCTTTGAGAAGGCCTTCCACGAGTTCATGGCGGCGGGCCAGGCGGACGTGGTCAACGAGATCACGACCACCGGCAACCTGACCGAGGACACTGAGGCCAAGCTGAAGGCGGCGATCACGGACTTCAAGGGTTCGGTCGCTTACTAGGCCTGGGAGCCGGACTTCGGTCCCAAGAAAACAGCGCGAGGCCGCCGGGCCTCGCACGGAGAGAGCGCGCGTAGATGGCGGGTGGCGGTCAGGTTCGCGGAATCCGCGACCGTATCCGGTCAGTCTCCAGCACCGCGAAGGTCACGCGGGCGATGGAGCTCGTCGCGGCATCGAAGATGCGCCGCGCGCAGGAGCGCGCCGTCCAGGCGCGTCCGTACGCGGAGACCATGCGTGACGTGCTGGCGCAGCTGGCTGCGGTCACCGCAGGCGGCGGCGACGATCTGCACCCGCTGCTCCAGCCGCGGGACGTCGTGAAGCACATCGCCTATGTGCACATCACCGCTGACCGCGGCCTGGCCGGCGGCCTGAACTCCAACATGAACCGCGCGGGTGCCAACCTCGTGCTGGAGCACCAGCCGAACGTAAACCGCATCTCCGTGATATCCGCCGGCCGCAAGGGCCGGGACTTCTTCCGCCGATCCGGCATGGAGATGCTTGCGGACTTCCCGGAGTTGGGCGACTTCCCGAACTTCGAGGATGTCCGCCCGATCGCGCGGCTGATCATCGATGATTTCGTGGCGGGCCGCGTGGACCAGGTGTTCATCGGCTACCAGCGCTTCATCAACGCCGCCGTCCAGCGCCCCACGATCCGGCAACTCCTGCCGATCGTCGCGCCGGTGGGCGCGGACACGGACGGCGCAGGCGCGGAGTTCATCTTCGAACCCTCGCCGGAGGAACTGCTCGCCACGCTGCTCCCTCGCTACGTCGAGATGCAGGTGTACGAGGCGCTGCTGGAGGCGCGGGCGTCCGAGCAGTCTGCCCGCATGGTCGCCATGCGGCAGGCCACAGACGCGGCGAAGGAGATGGTTTCCGACCTCACCCTCGCCTACAACAAGGCACGACAGGAAAACATCACCGGCGAGCTGCTCGACATCGTCGGCGGCAAGGCCGCGGTCGAGAACGCATAGCGGCGCGCGCAAGCGCAGAGGCATTGGGGCCCCACCGCACGGGAGGCTGGCATGGCAACTGGTACGGTTCGACAGGTCATCGGCACGGTGGTCGACGTGGAGTTCCCGCAGGGGCAGCTCCCCGACCTCTTCAACGCCGTCAACATCGACCTGAAGGGGACGACCCTGATCGCTGAGGTGCAGCAGCACCTGGGCAACAACTGGGTCCGCTGCCTCGCCCTGGACGCGACGGAGGGCCTTGCCCGCGGCGCGAAGGTAGAGGACACCGGCAAGGCGATCTCCGTGCCGGTCGGCCCGCTCACCCTGGGCCGCATCTTCAACGTCGTCGGCAAGGCGCTCGACCCGGGCGTTCCCATCCCGGACGACGTGAAGCGCATGCCGATCCACCGCGCCGCGCCGCCGTACGCGGATCAGGAGACCAGCGCCCAGATGCTGGAGACCGGCGTCAAGGTCATTGACCTGATCGCCCCCCTGCCCCGTGGTGGCAAGGTCGGCCTGTTCGGCGGCGCCGGCACCGGCAAGACCGTCACCAACACCGAGCTGATCCGGAACCTCGCCACGGAGCACGGCGGTCTGTCCGTCTTCGCCGGCGTGGGCGAGCGCTCCCGTGAGGGCAACGACCTCTGGCACGAAATGCGTGAGTCCGGCGTGCTGGACAAGACCGCCCTGGTCTACGGCCAGATGAACGAGCCGCCCGGCGTGCGCCTCCGCATCGCCCTCACCGGCCTGACCATGGCAGAGTACTTCCGCGACGAGGAAGGGCGTGACGTCCTCCTCTTCGTCGACAACATCTACCGCTACACCCTGGCCGGCATGGAGGTGTCCGCCCTCCTGGGCCGCATGCCTTCCGCCGTGGGCTACCAGCCGACGCTGGCGACCGAGGTCGGCGCGCTCGAGGAGCGCATCACCTCCACCAAGAAGGGCTCCATCACCTCCTTCCAGGCGATCTACGTCCCCGCGGACGACTACACCGACCCCGGCGTGGCGACGACGTTCGGCCACCTGGACGCCACGGTCACGCTGGACCGCGGCCTGGTGGAGCAGG
The DNA here is from genome assembly GCA_027592975.1 of Chloroflexota bacterium. Next base: position 6,322 of record JAQCJS010000006.1, on the reverse strand, counting down.
GCCTGTTCCCCGCCATCAACCCGCTGACCTCCAACAGCCGCATCCTGGACCCGCTGGTCGTGGGCCAGGAGCACTACGACGTCGCACGCGGTGTGGTGCGGACGCTCCAGCGCTACAAGGACCTGCAGGACATCATCGCCATCCTCGGCATCGAGGAGCTCTCGGATGAGGACAAGCGCATCGTGGCGCGCGCGCGCCGCATCCAGCGGTTCTTCTCGCAGCCGATGTTCGTGGCGGAGCAGTTCACCGGCACCCCCGGCCAGTACGTCCCGATCGCGGAGACCATCCGCGGCTTCAAGGAGATCCTGGAGGGCCGCCACGACGGACTGCCGGAGCAGGCCTTCTACATGGTCGGCAACATTGACATGGCCGTGGAGAAGGCGGCCCGCATGGCCGCGCAGGGCTAACGAGGCAAGTAGATGCCGCTGAAGCTCACCATTGTCACCGCGCAGCGCACCGTCCTGGAGCAGGACGGTGTGACGAGACTGGTCGTGCCGGCCGCAGAGGGCCAGATCACGATCCTGCCGAGCCACGCCGCGCTCATGTCCAGTCTCGCCATTGGTGAGATGGTCGTGTTCACCGGCAGCGGCTCGGAGTCGATTGCCATCCACGGCGGCTTCATCCAGGTCGCCAATGACGAGGTCAGCGTCCTCGCCGACGCCGCCGAGCGCATCGAACAGATCGACCTCGATCGTGCCGATGCTGCCCGTGCCCGCGCGCAGGCCCGCCTGCAGGGCCGCGACGTCACGCTGGTGGGCGGCAGGGACGTCCTCCGCGCCCAGCTCTCGCTGCAGCGTTCGCTCACCCGTCTGCGCGTCGTGCGCCGCCGGGCGGGCGGTGCCACCGGGGCACCCTCCAGCCGGCCGTAGCCGGTCCCCCGCAGTCCGGCCCCCTGCAGCCCGGACCGTCCGGTCGCTGAACGCCAAGCGCTCCCGAGAGGGAGCGCTTCTTCTTGTGGCGGTGCGCCTACCGCGGCACGACCGCAGGTGCGGCCACGACCGCCGAGGTGATCACCTGCTGTGCTCCCGGGCTCGCGCACGTCGCCGCGGTGCCGGCCGTGGCGAACTCCGCGGAGACCAACACCCGCGCCACCGGCACGTCCAGCCCCGCCACCACCGTGGCCTCGCCCCCGCGGGTCAGCGCGCACGCCACCGACAGCACGCCAGCGAGCGGCGAGAGCGCGAAGCGAATGGGTGTGCCGTCCGCGACGGGACTCCCCGCCTGATCGGTGACGCGCGCCGTGAGGCGGTCCGCCTCCACGGTGATGTGGATGCGTGCCGGACGCCCGCCGCACCCGATGCGGAGCGTGGCCGGGGGCAGAGGACGCGTGATCGACTCCACCGTAACCATCACATCACCCGGATCGCCGCCGGACGCCGCGCAGACGACGAAGTCAGCGGTGCCGTGCAGCGCCCGTCCCCCGGGGGTCAGGACGTCGGAGGCGTTCGAGGTCAGCGCGAGCGACGGCACCGTGGTGCCCGCGCAGAGCGTGGCGGGACTGCCCGCGAAGGCAGGGTTCGCGACCAGCGTGCCGCGCGCCGCCGTCACCAGCAGGACCTCCCCGTTCACGCCCAGCCCACGGGTGTCCTGCACCTGCACCGCGACCGAGGCGCCGCGCGCCGGGCTCACGAACCCCTCTGCCGATGACGTCTCGCTTGCCGCGATCGCGCGCTCGACTGGCTCGCTGATCACCAATCGCGCGGGGAAGCGCCCGGCCGCCGGCGTCACCTCGATCGACGCGAGTGCGACGGCCCGGGCAGAAGGCGATGCTCGTGTCGAACCTGCTCACCGTTCTGGTGAGCGAGGCGCCGACGACGCCGACGGTGAACGTCGGCCCGGCGAACGCGCGGTCAGGCTAGGCGTCCGTACGTCCGTACGTCCATACATACGCCCATACGTCCATACGTCCGGCGTGATGCGGGACGTTGTGCCCTGTGTGGGCCGGCCGGGCAGCGTACGCTGGGGGCGAGGGGCGTAGCGCGGGACTGTCCCGCAGAAGGTGAGCCGGACATGGGCGCACTTGCAGGTTTGATGAACTCGATGGTGGGGCGCGTGGCCCGGGTGATCCTGGGGATCGCGCTGATCTACGTGGGCCTGGCGGTCATGGGCGGCACCGCTGGCATGGTCGTGGCGGCGGTCGGCCTGGTGCCGATCCTGCTGGGCGTGACCGGGCGCTGCCTCGTGGAGTTCCTGCCCGGCGCGAAGTAGCGGCGCCCACGGGGGCGCGCCGCGGGCGGCTTCTCTGTATCCTATGCTCGGGCCGGCTGGCCTGCGCACAGGAGGTGCCGTGAGCCCCGTCGAACCGTGCTACGTCATCGGCGGCGGCCGCCCCCTGCGCGGCGACGTGACCGTCTCCGGATCGAAGAACGCGGCGCTGTATGCGGTCGCCGCGGGCCTCCTCACGGCCGACACGCTCACGCTCCGCAACGTGCCCGATATCGCCGACATCGCCGAACTGGCGGAGATCCTGCGCGGCCTCGGATCGCACGTCGAGATCGATGGCGAGACGGTTCGCATCGGCACGCCCACGATCACCTCCACCGCGCCTCCCGCGGAGCAGGTGATGCGGCTGCGCGCCTCGTTCCTGGTCATGGGGCCGCTGCTCGCGCGCGCGCACGAGGCGGAATGCGTGCCGCCCGGCGGCGACGTCATCGGATCACGCCCGCTGGACGTGCATTTCGTCGGCTTCCGGATGCTCGGCGCCACCGTCTCGCGGCACGGAGCCAACTGGCGCGCGACGGCGACCCGTCTGCGCGGCGCGCGCATCTTCTTCGACTACCCCAGCGTCCTGGGCACCGTGAACGTGCTGTTCGCCGCCGTGTTGGCGGAGGGACACACGACCATCGTGAACGCCGCCCCGGAGCCGGAGGTCGCAATGGCCGCGCGCCTGCTCAACGCGATGGGCGCGCGCATCAGCGGCGAAGGCACGCCCACCGTCGAGGTGGAGGGCGTCACCGAGCTGCACGGCACGGACTTCCCGATCATCCCGGATCGCCTGGAGGCGGGCACGTACCTGCTGGCCGGAGCGGCCACGCGCGGGGACGTGCGCGTGACGAACGCGGTACCCCATCACATGGACTCGCTCATCGCGAAGCTGCGGGAGATGGGCATGACCGTCCACGCGGACGAGGCCGGGATCCGCGCCATCTCCAACGGCCCGCTGCAGGCGGTGCAGGTGCAGGCGGTGCCGTACCCCGGCTTCGCGACGGATCTTCACCCGCAGATGGCCGCCGCCATGACGCAGGCGCAGGGCAACTCACTGGTGCACGAGCGCGTCTACGATAACCGCACGCTGTACGTGAACGAGCTGCGCAAGCTGGGCGCGCGCATGATCACCGCCGGTGACACGGTGATCATCGAGGGGCCGACGCCCCTCATCGGCAGCGCCGTGCGCGCGCTGGACATTCGCGCGGGCGCGGCGGTGGTCGTCGCCGGCCTGGCCGCGAGCGGAGAGACGACAGTCCACGGCATCAGCCACCTCGATCGCGGCTACGCAGGGCTGGAGGAGCGCCTGCGGGCGCTGGGCGCGCAGATCGAGCGGCGGTAGCCTGACGCGGTCACCCCCGCAGCGTGCGGAAACCGGCGTGAGGCGCTAACCTCCGGTAGCCTCGGCGACGCTCCGAGTTATCCACAGCACTATCCACACCGCCCGCTCGGGGCACCTCGGAGTCGCGCGCCCCTCATGTTCGGCAAGCGCATCGGCATCGACCTCGGCACAGCGAACGTCCTCGTCTACGAGCAGGGGCGGGGCGTGGTGATCGATGAGCCGGCGGTCGTCGCGATCACGGAGCGCGACAACACCGTGGTGGCCGTGGGCAACGACGCGCGCGCGATGATTGGCCGGCATCCCGGGTCGATCCAGGTCATCCGTCCCATGCGCGACGGCGTGATCGCCGACTACCTCATCACCGAGGCGATGCTGCGCTACTTCCTCCAGCGCGTGATCGGCCGCTTCAACCTCGTGCGGCCCGAGGTCATGATCTGCGTCCCGGTGGGCGTGAACAGCGTGGAGCAGCGCGCTGTGCGGGACGCCGCCGAGGCGGCCGGGGCGAGGCGTCCCGCGCACCTGATCCCGGAGCCGCTGGCCGCCGCGATCGGCGCGGAGATCCCGGTCGGCAGCCCGCGCGGTCACATGGTGGTCGACATCGGTGGTGGGCGCTGCGAGGCCGCCGTGATCTCCATGTTCGGCATCGTGGCGAGCGAGTCCGTGCGCGTGGCCGGCGACCGCCTGGACGACGCGATCGCGCAGTACATCCGCCGTCGCCACAACCTCGTCATCGGCGAGCGCACGGCCGAAGAGGTGAAGATCGCGATCGGCTCCGCGATCCCGCTGACAGAGGACCTGGTCACCGGGGTGCGCGGACGCGACCAGATCACCGGGCTGCCCCGGACCATCACCGTGCGCTCGTCAGAGGTGTCGCAGGCGATCCATGAGCACCTGGGCACCATCGTGCAGACGGTGCGCCGCGTGCTGGAGCGCACGCCTCCGGAACTGGCCTCGGACGTCATCGACCGCGGCATCGTCCTCACCGGGGGCGGTGCGCTGCTCCGTCACCTGGATGACCTGCTGCTGCACGAGACCGGCGTGCCGGTGCACGTGGCGGAAGACCCGCTGCGCTGCGTGGTGAAGGGCGCGGGCGCCGCGCTCGCCTACATCGACGTCATCGAGCGCTCGATGCCCACGGAAGAGGAATCGCTGATCGGCGATTCGTCGAGGTAGCGGGCTGTCCGGTGCGGGCTATTCGGTGCGGGCGGTGCGGTCGCGCTGCCGGAGCTTCAGGTGGTAGGTCATGCTCTGGAGGAAGAGCACCGGGTTGATGTGCTTGAGCTCCACCCCCGGGGCGGCCTGCACGCGGGCGGGGGTGTAGTTCAGGAGCGCCCGGACGCCGCCTCGAACCAGCGTGTCCGCCACGTCCTGCGCCGCCTCCGCCGTGACCGCGACGATGCCGATATCCACCGGCGTCCGGCGCAGGTCCGCCTCCAGGTTCGCGGCGTCCAGGATCGTGTTGCCGTCCAGCGTGGTGCCGATCACGCTCGGGCCGGAGTCATAGCGCCCGACGATATCGAAGCCCTGCCCCTCGAACCCCGGGTAGGAGGAGATCGCGCGCCCCAGGCGGCCGATGCCGACCACGACCACGCGCCAGCGCCGATCCAGCCCCAGGATGAAGCGGAGCTCCTCGGCCAGGCGTGCGACGGAGTAGCCGCGTCCCTGCTTGCCGAAGCGGCCGAAGTAGGAGAGGTCCTTGCGGATCTGTGCGGGCGTGACGCCCAGCTCCTCGCCCAGTTCCTGCGACGAGATCACCGCTCGCCCCTCCTGCTCCAGCCGCGACAGCAGCCGGTAGTAGAGAGGCAGACGGTCGATGACGACGTCAGGGATCTCAATTGGCAAGGTATCCGCCCCTGTCCCGCACCCGCGGGGCGCTCGCGCCCCGCTGAAGGTCGCGAACTGGAGGATCATACCGTGCACCGGGCTGCGTGCAATTTCGCGCCTTCGCGCACCGTGCGCGTGGCGTGTCCGGTCGCGCTCCGGCGCGCCGCATCGGTAGGATCGAGGGATGAGCATGGCCTCGCCAGACGCGGGCACCCCGGTGGATCAGCGCATCGCGCGACTGCTGCGCGCCGGGCCGCTCGCCACGCCGTTCATCGAGCTGCCGGGGGGCGTCTTCCAGATGGGCTCCCACGGGCGGCCTGACGAGCTGCCCCTCCGCCTGGTGCGCGTGCGGGCCTGCTCCGTCGCCCTGACGCCGGTCACGAACACCGAGTTTGCGGCGTTCCTCGAAGCGACCGGGCATGATGCGCCGCGCTACTGGGACGACCCGCACTTCCGCCGGCCGGACTGCCCGGTGATCGGCGTCTCGTGGTTTGACGCGGTGGACTACTGCGCCTGGCTGAGCAAGGTGCTGGGCCGCAAGTGCCGCCTGCCGACTGAGGCGGAGCGAGAGTACGCCGCGCGCGGCCCGGAGCCGGCGGGTGTCTACGACTGGGGCGATCAGCCGTGGTCGGAGGGCGTGCACGCCTTCGGCGCGGCGGGCGGCGACCGGCCGCACCCCGTGGGTACCACGCCGCCCAACGGCTGGGGGCTGTACCACATGGGCGACAACGTCCACGAATGGTGCAGCGACTGGTACGCCGCGGACGGCTACGCCCGCGAGGCGGCGGCGGCTGACGGGCCGGTGGACGACCCCCGCGGCCCGCAGGGAGAGCATCCGCGCCGCGCCTCCCGAGGGGGATCGTGGCGGCACCGGATCAAGGTGGCGCGTACCGCGGCGCGATCGTCGCTCGCCCCCGACCGGCGCTACAACGACTACGGGATGCGGGTGTC